>CALMHV010000128.1 GCA_937863905.1 uncultured Bacillota bacterium | reverse complement strand
GCTCGCGGGTGAGGCCACCGGGACCCAGGGCGGAGAGGCGGCGCTTGTGGGTCAATTCGGCCAGCGGGTTGGTCTGGTCCATGAACTGCGAGAGCTGGCTGGACCCGAAAAACTCCTTCACCGCCGCGACCACCGGCCGGATGTTGATGAGGGCCTGCGGAGTGATGATGTCAACATCCTGGATGGTCATGCGCTCCTTGACGACGCGCTCCATCCGGGACAGTCCGATGCGGAACTGGTTCTGCAAGAGTTCACCGACCGAACGCAGGCGGCGGTTGCCGAGATGGTCGATGTCATCCACGTTCCCGAGACCTTTGTACAGGGTCAGGAGATAGTTGATGGACGCGACCACGTCTTCCTTGGTGAGCACCTTCATCTGCGTCGGGGGCACGCCCTCGCCCGGGCGTGCGTTCGAAACCACGCGAACCGGCGCTCCATCCGACACGAGCACCTCGGCCTGGTGGATACTTGCGGCCTCGATGCGCTCCGCCATCTTGCGGTCGATTTCCGTGCCGGCGGCGACGATGAGTTCGCCGGAGGCGCTGCGGATGTCCGCGGCGGCGGTCGTGCCGGGGAGGCGGCGCTTGAGGCTGAGCTTCTTGTTCAACTTGTAGCGGCCGACTCCGGCCAGGTCGTACCGACGGGTCTCGAAGAAGAGCGACTCAAGGAGGTTGCGGGCGCTCTCTACGGTCGGAGGCTCTCCGGGGCGGAGGCGCTTGTAGATCTCGATGAGGGCCTCGTCCTCCGATTCGCACGGGTCCTTGTCGAGGGTGTTCAGGATGTGAGCCGTCTCGCTCATGGTCCCGAGAATGGCCTCACGCGTGCTGAACCCGAAGGCGCGGAGGAGGACGGTGACCGGAATCTTGCGCGTGCGGTCGACCCGGACCCACAGGATGTCGTTGCTGTCCGACTCGAACTCGAGCCAGGCGCCTCGGTTGGGGATGAGGGTGCAGAAGAACAATTGCTTGCCGTTGGGGTCGATTTGTTCGTTGTAGTAGGCTCCGGGCGACCGGACCAGCTGGCTGACGACGACCCGCTCGGCCCCGTTGATGATGAACGTTCCTTTATCCGTCATCAAGGGAAAGTCGCCCATGAAGACTTCCTGTTCCTTGACCTCGCCGGTCTCCTTGTTGATCAGTTGCACGCGGACGCGAAGCGGGGCCGCGTAGGTGACATCCCGCTCGCGGCACTCGGCCACACCGTACTTCGGATTGTCCAGGCGATGCTCGATGAACTCCAACACCAGGTTGCCCGTGAAGTCCTGGATGGGGGAGATGTCTCGGAACATCTCGCGGAGACCGACGTTGAGAAACCACTCGTACGACTTGCGCTGAATCTCAATCAGGTCCGGCATCTCGAGGACTTCGTTGATGCGCCCGAAGTTCTGTCTGTTCCTCGCGCCTTCCGGCATGCCGAGAATCTCCTCCCGAAAAAGGACTAAAGACCCCTGAACCCTTTCTCGTCAGGGGAAATCTGATTCAAGGTCGCACTGGCGAAAGGCCCAAAGTTTGGTTCTCTGGATAAGATAAGGATTGCCTCTCAGGAGGAGTCTAATTCATCCAGCCCGTTCCGGCAGCGGCTGGAATAAGCAATTTAGTAGAATACCATGGTCCTCCAGAGTTGTCAATAGGCCTCGGCTGAACGAGAGGACGGCCGCCAGAGACGGCGGGGGAAGGGAGCCTCCCCCGCCCCCGCTGGTGAGCGATCCTACTTGATCTGGACCGTGGCGCCCTCAGCCTCGAGCTTGGCCTTGACGGCTTCCGCGTCGGCCTTGGAGACTTTCTCCTTGACGGACTTGGGAGCCCCGTCGACGAGATCCTTGGCCTCCTTGAGACCCAGGCTGGTCAGTTCGCGCACGACCTTGATGACCTGGATCTTCTTATCGCCGGCCGCCATGAGGATGACGTCGAACTCGCTCTGCTCCTCTTCCGCCGCCGGAGCCCCGCCGGCCGCCGGAGCCGCCGCCACCGCGACGGGAGCCGCGGCCGAGACGCCAAACTCTTCCTCGAGAGCCTTGACGAGCTCCGAGAGTTCAAGAACCGTCAGTTTCTTGACGGCTTCGATAATCTCCTGAACCTTAGCCACTTCTCAAACACCTCCCAGGATGACTAGCCTACCGCCGCCGCCTTCTTCTCGGCGACGCGGCTCAGAGCCACGACAACGCCGCGCAGGTTGCCCGCAAGCACCCGGCACAACCCGGCGATGGGCGCCTGCAGACCGCCGGCCACCCGGCCGAGGAGGTCCTTCCGACCCGGAAGGACCGCCAGGTCCTTCACCTCGGCGACACTCAGGATCTTGCCGGGGAGCCAGCCGCCCTTGAAGGGCACCTCCCGCAAGGCCTTTCCGAACTGGTGGAGCACTCTGGCGGGGGCCACGGGATCGTCGTACCCGAAAGCCACTGCGGTCGGACCGGTCAGGAGCGTCTCCAGCCCCTCGATGCCTGCCCGACGCGTCGCCAGACCGGCCAGCGTGTTCTTGACCACCTCGAACTCGACTCCGGCTTCGCGGGCCATCTTCCTGAGGCGGCTCATCTCGGCCACCGTCAGCCCCTGAAAGTTGGCCAGGATGGCCGACTGGGCCCGCTTGAACTTGCCCGCGAGTTCAGATACCGTTTGTTCCTTTTCCCGGCGCGTCACCAAACTCTGTTTCACCTCCCGGCCACACTGTTCCGGCCGTCAAAAAACCCTGCGCCGCACGGGCGCAGGGTCGAAAGAACGACCCCATCGCCTCGGCGGGCGGACCTGAAGTCCCTTAGGCGCCGCGTTCCGCGGAGCACCCGCTGTCTACGGCCGGTCAAGCGGTAGTGAAGCTGCTGTCAGCAGCCTGATGCCTTTAGAGACTACATGAACCGGCCCGGGTTGATCGGCACGCCGGGCCCCATGGCCGAGGAGACGACCACGGTCTTCAGGTACTGGCCCTTGGCCGAGGCCGGTTTCGCCTTGACGAGGGCCTCCATCAGGGTCTGGAAGTTTTGGACTAGTTTGTCCTCGGTGAAAGAGACTTTCCCGATCGGCGCGTGGACGATACCCTGCTTGTCGGCGCGGAACTCGATCTTACCGGCCTTGATCTGCTCGATGGCCTGGCGGAGTTCGAAGGTCACCGTACCGGCCTTGGGGTTCGGCATCAGACCGCGCGGGCCGAGGACCCGACCGAGCTTGCCGACCACACCCATCATGTCTGGAGTGGCCACGGCCACATCGAAGTCCAGCCAACCCTCGGTGATCTTCTGGGCCAGGTCTTCGGCCCCCACCAAGTCGGCACCGGCGGCCTCGGCTTCCTTGACCTTCTCGCCCTTGGCAAAGACGAGGACCCTCACGGCCTTCCCCGTCCCGGCCGGGAGGACGACGGTACCGCGGACCATCTGGTCGGCGTGCTTCACGTCGATGCCGAGACGAATCGATACCTCGACCGTCGCGTCGAACTTGGTGTGAGCTGTGTCCTTGACGAGCTTCAGCGCGTCCGGAGCCTCGTAGAGCTGTCCGGCGACTATCTTGGCCGCGGCTTCCCTGTAGTGCTTGCCTCTCTTCATCTGGCTACTCCTCCACCGTGATGCCCATGCTCCGGGCGGTGCCTTCGACCATTCGCATCGCCGCTTCGACGTCGGCGGCGTTGAGGTCAACCATCTTCGACTCGGCGATCTCCCTGACCTGGGCCCGTGTGACCTTGCCGACCTTATTCCGGTTCGGTTCGCCCGAGGCGATCTCGATGCCCGCGGCCTTCTTCAGGAGCACGGCGGCGGGCGGGGTCTTGCAGACGAAGGTAAACGACCTGTCCTCGAACACGGTTATCTCGACAGGAACGATTAGACCCACTTGCTTGGAGGTGCGCTCGTTGTACTCCTTGCAGAAGCCCATGATGTTCACGCCGTGCTGGCCGAGCGCGGGGCCGACGGGAGGAGCCGGAGTCGCCTTTCCGGCAGGTATCTGTAGCTTCACAATCGCGCGAACCTTCTTGGCCACGTAGGGAAACCTTCTTCCGTCCTATGATCTAGAGCTTCTCCACCTGGGAGAAATCGAGTTCCACGGGGGTCTCGCGACCGAACATCGAGACGAAGACCCGCAGCTTGCCCTTGTCGAGGTTGACCTCGCCGACCTTGCCGATGAACCCCATGAAGGGCCCGTGCACGACCTTGACGCTTTCGCCGTCCTCGTACATGACCTTCGGCCGGGGCTCGTCGACGCCCATGTGCCTCAGAATGCCCTTCACTTCGGAGGCGTCGAGCGACACCGGCTTGGCCCCGGAACCGACGAAGCCGGTCACCCCCGGGGTGTTCCGAACCACATACCAGGAGTCGTCGTTCATGACCATCTCCACCAGGACGTACCCTGGGAAGATTTTCTTCTTGGTGATGAGCTTCCGGCCATCTTTGTACTCGATCTCGTCTTCGGTGGGGACAACGACACGAAAAATCTTGTCCTGCATGAGCATCGATTCGACGCGCTTCTCGAGGTTGGCCTTCACTTTGCCCTCGTACCCGGAGTACGTATGGACGACGTACCACTTGCGGTCCGGGTCCATGGCCACGGCGGCGACTACCCCAACCGCTCCGTCGCCGGAAGCGGCCTCTTCGCTTCCAGCCGCAGGGTCGGCTTCCGCGACCTCAGGGACCTCCGGGGCCGGAACCTCGTCGACCGGACGCGAAATAGCCAAAGCGGGCTCCCCCGCCTTGGCCTTGCCGGCCGTCTTGCGGCTGGCCTTGGCCTTCACCGGGGCGCCCTGACCGGTCACTTCCGCCGCTTCGGTCTTGTCCGCGGCTGTCTCGGCCTCACTGGTTTTCCTGGCCCTGGGCATTGTTCGAGGGGCCCGAAGGCCCCCACCTCCAACGGAGCCGTCAAGGCTCCACGACCTGGGTCTGGAATGGCCGGCGGCGGACTAGGCCCCGCCCGTCCCGAACAGCAGAAGCTTCAGAAGCGCGCTGAGGAAGCCATCAACGACCCAAAGAACCAGGGCCACGACCACAACCGACACAATGACGACCCCGGTGTAGACGATGGTCTGGCGGCGATCCGGCCAAACCACTCTCTTGAGTTCGAACCGAGCTTCCCGGAAGTAGCGAACGATACGCGCCGGTAGCTGACTCAGCCATCTCATTTGATCACGCCCTGAAGGAATTGGCAGGCCCGGAGGGATTCGAACCCCCAACGCGCGGATTTGGAGTCCGCCGCTCTACCGTTGGAGCTACGGGCCTACCAGCAACGTTAACGCGTCTCCTTGTGCGGCATCTGCTTGCCGCACCACTTGCAATATTTCTTGATCTCCAAGCGCTCGGGGTCGTTGCGCTTGTTCTTCATCGTGGTGTAGTTCCGTCGCTTACACTCCGAGCAAGCCAGAGTGATTATCTCCCGATTGTCCCCAGCCACGCCGACCCTCCTCGTCTCCCTACAGCTTCCCAGCCCCGAGCCTCTTTCAGGCAGCAGCGGTATCAAATCTACCACAGCTCGGCAAACCCAGTCAACAAGCG
>CALMHV010000127.1 GCA_937863905.1 uncultured Bacillota bacterium | reverse complement strand
AAAGAGGGGTTCATCTTCAAGGACTACGTGCATATCGACACGGCCGGCACGTAGAGCCCAGAAACGGGGCGCTCTCCTCCGGGGGAGCGCCCCGCCGCTCACCCCGGGGCTCGGCGCTCGGGCCACCGCTCTCCCACGTCCTCGTGGCGTCTCATTTCCGGGAGGCGCGGGGGGCGCCGGAGCGGCTCGCCACCGGCGGGGGTCTGGCCCGGGAGCGGTCGGAAGAAACTAGTCAGCATCAGCAGAACCAGGGACACCCCTAACCCCCAGGCCCGGAGACGGGTATCCGCCTCGCCGTGGCTGAGGGCCGTGAGCAGGCTCACCAAGAAGTAGATGGAACTGGCCGCCGCGAGGTAGGCCAGGACCGTGGGCAAGTCCAGGGCCGCGCTGTCCATTCGTCGGGGTCCCTCCGGCCCTAGCTTGCCCAACCGGGCCGGCCGTCCTGTTGGGCGGCCCCGGCTCTCTCGTGGCCCGGAGGGTTTGGTCGGGCCGACGGCGAACCACGGGAAAGCTGCAAGATTACAGACAGAGGAGGTGGCCGGCACGTGAGAAGGGGTCGACTGCTGGTCGCCGTGGCTCTCGCTATCGCCGTGCTGGCTGTGGGCGCGGCTTCCTGCCGGAGGGCGGCCGCCCCCGGCCTCCCGCTGGTCGGGGCGATGGCTCCGGGCATATCCCTCACGGAATCCGGCACCGGCGCGGTGGTCAACCTTCCCGCCGACCGGTCGGGTAAGCCCTACTCGGTGATGTTTTTCTCCTATGGCTGAGGCCCGTGTCGCGAAGAGGCGCTGCAGTTGCAGCCCATTCGAGCGGAGCTTGAGGCCAAGGGGTTTAAACTCTACATCGTGAGCTACGGCACTCAGGAGGACCTCACCTTCCTCCAGCCCACGGGTCTGACGATCCTCGTGGACCCCGAAGGCAAGGCCTGGACGGCTTACGGCATCACCGGCATACCCTGCACACTCTTTGTGAACGGAGCGGGCGTCATCCACAAGGTGAGCCTGGGCTGGGGCGAGGGGTCGCTCTCCGAACTCCGCGAGACGGTCAAGCAGCTGACGGGCGGACCCTGAGGCGGCCCGGACAGGGACGAGAGGGGGGGAGACATGGTCTGGGACTCGCCTGGCGGCATCCTCGGGCAGATTGGCTGGGGCGGCGCGGTCCTGACCCTGGGCCTGACGGCCGTGGTCTTCGCTCTTTTCCTCCTGGCGACTCGGCCGGCCTTGCGGGTGGGGCCGGCGCCCGCGCCCCTCTGGCGGCTCTGGCTCGGCGGGCTTGTCTCCTTCGGCGCCGCGGCGGTCCTCTTCCCGCCCGCCCTGGCGCTCGTCCAAGTCCCGCTGCAGTCGGCGCTGGGCCGCTGGACGATGGCCAACCTGGCCACGGCCAACCAGGCCATCCTCATGCTGCCCGTCGTCTTGGCCTCCGGCCTCGTTCAGGAGCCGGTGAAGCTGCTCTCCGCCCTGGCCGGGATTGTCCCGGCCGGACTTGCCCGAAGGAGTGACGGAGGCCCCGCCCACCTGGTTCTCTGGCGGGCCGTGGTGGTCGGCGCCGCCGCCGGGGCCGGGTTCGGCGCCATCGAGGCGGCCGTGGTGCTCTCCCCAGTCTTGGGGACCGGCCTGGCCGCAAGCGGGGGAGTCTTTGCCCTGGCCCCGGCGGTCATCGAGCGCTTCTCGGCCATCATCTTCCACCTGGCGACGGCGGGTCTGGTGACCTTCGCCTGGAGCCGGAGCGTCGGCCGGGGGCTGGTCGCTCTGGGCGCTCTCATTCTCGTCCATGGCTTTCTCAACTACTTTGCCCTGCTCATCGCCCGGCCCGGTCTTGGCGCCGTGCTCGCCACGGAGACCTTCATTGCCTTGGTTTCCGTGACCCTTGTGGCTTACCTGGTCAGTCTTCTCCGGCGCGAGGCCCGGAAGGGCACAGATTCCTAGCGGATGGGTGGCGATCGTGGTGAAGCGCAAGCTCGGCAAACTCGGCGGCCTGATCGTGGTTCTGGGCCTTTTGGTGGCGTGTCCGGCGCTTTCCGGCTGCCGGCCCAAAGCCCCGCCCCTGGTCCTGACCCCACCCTGGCAGGCCGGCGAGTTCTCTCGCCTGGACGTCTCAGACAGTACGACGGGTGGGCGCCTAGGGAGCTGGGACACCGAGGTCGAGCGGGACCCGGCGGGCGGCGGCTACGTTCTGTCCATGTGGACTAACCTTCCCGGGGCCTCGGAGCACTCCGACGTCACCGTCTCGGCGGCGGACCTTGCGCCTTCGCTCCTGGAGTACCAGGGCGAGGTCGGCGAGGCGAAGACCATGTACGTCCTCCGGGCCGCCTACGCCGGCGGGAAGGTGACCATCACGGCCACCAAAGACGGGGTGGGACAGCCGGTCCCGACCGTGAAGCTCCCGAAAGGCCTGTACTTCGATAACGAGCAGTTCACCTTTGTCCTCCGGGCCCTGCCGCTGGCCGAAGGGTTCCAGGCGACCCTCAACGTCATCGTGACCAAGAACGCCACCAAGATGCAGATCTCGGTGGTGGTTGGCGCGGCCGAGAGCGTCACCGTCCCCGCCGGGACCTTCAGTTGTTGGCCGGTCGAACTCGTCGGCCTCGGCCAGAAGGCCTGGATCGCCGTCGACGACCCCCATCAGCTCGTCCAATACTCCAGCGGCAGCGGCGCGATCATCTCGAAGCTCACGGAATTCCGACCGGGGCCGTAGCCTTCCGGCCCCGATCGTCGGCCGCATCTGGCGGCTCGGGTCACCCGAGCCGCCGCCTACGGCAACATCACGTTCCCCAGGGGGTCGAACTCGGTCCCCCACTTCTCCGACCAGGTGTTCATGAGCGTAAGGATGCGCTCGTAGTCCAGCCCGCCCTCGAGCTCCGGGCGACCGCTGTCGGTGTAGACCGGTATCAGGCGAGCCGCGGCGATGCCCTTGGTGTCGAGGGTCACGATGAGGATGCCGCTGTCCTGGCCGTCTCTGGTGGCGGTGGTGAAGACGAAATTGCCGAGGCTGTAGGCGATGAGCCCGCCCTTGTAGATCTCCATCCCTTCCAGGACGTGCGGGTGGTGGCCGATGACCAGGTCGGCCCCGGAGTCGATGAGGGCCCGCCCGTACCGCTGCTGGTAGGCGTTCGGGTTGTGCTCGCGCTCCACACCCCAGTGGACTCCGACGACCACGCAGTCGACCTGGCCGGCCAGGTCCTTCACCGCCTGAAGCACCGTCGTCTCGTAGTGCGTGGGCAGGATGCCCGGGCGCGTGTCGGAGGCGACCCACTCGTTCACGGGGTAGATGGCCGCCGCCGCGAGGTAGCCGATCTTGAACCCGTTGACCTCGAAGATGGCCGGCTGGAGGGCCTCGGCCAGGTTCTGGCCGCCGCCCACGCGCTTGATGCCGTACTCGTCCAGATAGGAGAGGGTGTCGAGGAACGCGTCCAGTCCGAAGTCCAGGACGTGGTTGTTGGCGATGGAGACCACGTCTATGCCGGCGTCGCGCACCCCGGCCAGAGACTCGGGCGCGGCGCGGAACGTCCACTTCTTGTTGGGCATCGGGCTGCCGCGGGTGGAGACGGAGCATTCGAGGTTGACCATGGTCAGGTCGGCGGCCTTGAGGACCTCGGCGACGCCGCCCCAGGGCCAATCCACGCCGCGCTGGGCGATGACGTCGCCGATGGCGAAGCCGAGGAGGGTGTCGCCGGCGAAGGCCAGGCGCACGTCCCGGATGGGGGTCGTCGCGGTCACGGGGATTGACGGGCCTTGCCCGGCTTGGGCCGTCTCGAGCCGCACCGCCCGGCGCTCCTCGTCCCACGCGACGGCGAGCCCGAGGTTCTCGGCGACGATCCGTATCGGGACCATGAGCCGGCTCTGCCAGAGGAACGGGCCGGCGCCAAGCTGGACGACCCGGCCATCCACCGTGGCCGAGGTCTGGCCCAGCCAGAGTTCGATGCGCCTCACCGGAGGGCCGGGGGTCTTGACCGTTAGCTTGCCGCTCTCCCAGAGAACCGTGGCCCCCAGCTGTTCGAAGACCCCCCGGGCCGGGACGAAAACCAGGCCCTCGCGCAGCAAGGCGGGCGCCGGGAGGACCATCCTCTCGCCCTGAAGGTAGAGCCGGGTGCAGTAAAGCGGGACGGAGGGCGACGAGTTGTCGCCCGAAGCGGCCTCGGCGACAGGCGAGGCCGGAATGGTCAGGCCAAAGGCGCATAAAGACAGGAGCAGGACTGGGACAAGGACCGAAACGGCCGTTCGGGAGCGCCGGGCGCGACCCACGGGATCACTCCTCACAGGATAGAAGACCAGCCCAGAGAGTTCTTCACTACGAAAATGCTTCCTCCCAAGGAAGGGCTAGGTTTCCTCGGGTTCCCTCGCCCGCCCGGGAATTGTCCTGCATTTCGGTTGCCAAAAGGAACAAACGGTCGTTTGGTGAAGCCACAGAATTGTCCCGCGGATACTCGCGCCTATTGTCTCGCGAACGGCCCGAAGGCTTTCATGGTCCAAGAGGAGGGAGGGTGCGGGGAGCGTCTTCTGGACGACACGCACGGCAAGGGAGGGAAGCCAGTGCCCACGGAAATCCGTAAGGTCGCCGTCCTCGGCGCGGGGGTCATGGGGGCGGGCATCGCCGCCCATCTCGCCAACGTCGGCATCCCCTGCTACCTGTTGGACATAGTCCCGCGGGAACTCACGGAGGACGAGAAGAAGAAGGGCCTCACCCCGGGCTCGCCGCAGTTCCGGAACCGCCTAGCCGCCCAAGGCCTCGAGAACGCCCTGAAGGCCAGGCCGGCCGCGTTCCATGTTCCCGAGAACGCCGGCTTCATCACTGTCGGCAACTTCGAGGACAACCTCGGCTGGGTCAGCGAGGTGGACTGGATCGTCGAGGTCGTCATCGAGAGGCTCGACATCAAGCAGAGCCTGTTCGAGAAGGTGGAGAAGCTCTGGACGCCCGGCACCATCGTGACTTCGAACACCTCCGGTATCTCCATCAACAAGATGGTCGAGGGCCGGTCGCTCGAGTTCCGCCGGCACTTCCTCGGCACCCATTTCTTCAACCCGCCCCGGTACATGAAGCTGTTTGAGGTCATCCCGGGCCAAGACACCGACCCCGCCGTGCTGGCCGCGATGGTCAAGTTCGGCCAGGATGTCCTCGGCAAGGGTATCGTCCTGGCCAAAGACACGCCGAACTTCATCGGTAACCGCATCGGGACCTACGGGATGCTCGAGGTCCTGCGGGTGGCCAAGGCCAAGGGCTACACCGTCGACGAGATCGACGCCATCACCGGCCCGGCCATGGGCCGCCCGAAGAGCGCCACCTTCCGGACCGGCGACCTCGTCGGCCTGGACACGCTCCATCACGTGGCCAGGAACTGCCGGGAAGGCATGACCACCCCGGAGGCCAAGGCCGACTTCGACATGCCGCCTATCCTGGACGAAATGGTCAAACGGAACTGGCTCGGCGACAAGACCGGCGGCGGCTTCTTCAAGAAGGTCAAGGGCCCCGACGGCGCCAGCCAGATTCTGTCCCTGAACCTGGAGACCATGGAGTACGCGCCCCAACAGAGGCCGGACCTCCCGTCGCTCAAGGCGGCCAAGAAGACCCCCGACCTCGGCGCCAGAATGAAGATGCTGGTCTCGGCGGATGACCGCGCCGGCCAGTTCGCCTGGGAACTCACCAAGAAGAGCCTGCTCTACTCGGCCGCGGTGGCCCAGGAGATCGCCGATGACGTCGTCAACATCGACAACGCCATGAAGTGGGGCTTCAACTGGGAGATGGGTCCCTTCGAGTCTTGGGACGCCATCGGGCTCCAGGAGACGGTCTCCCGCATGAAGGCCGAAGGGGCCACGGTCGCCAAGTGGGTCGAGGAACTCCTCGCCGCCGGCAAGACCTCGTTCTACGTCGAGGAGAAGGGCAAGCGCCTCTACTACGACTGGCGGACCAAGAAGTACGTCCCGGTCCCGACCGACCCGCGGATGTTCGTCCTGGCCGACATCAAGAAGTCCAAAGGCGTCATCTGCGGCAACCTGGACGCGAGTCTGGTCGACCTCGGCGACGGCGTGGCCTGCCTGGAGTTCCACTCCCCGAGCCAGGCCATCGGGCCCGACCTCATCGCCATGATGCATCAGGCCATCGATGAGGTCTCCAAGCCCGGCTGGGTCGGTCTCGTGGTCGGCAACCAGGCCCCGAACTACTGCGTCGGCGCCAACCTCCTCATGGTCGTCATGTACGCCAACGAGGGCAAGTTCAGCGAGATCGAGGCCATGGCCAAGCTCCTCCAGGAGGCCACGATGCGCATGAAGTACTGCCCGAAGCCGGTCGTCACGGCCCCGCACTCGCTCGCCCTTGGCGGCGGCTGTGAGATTGCCATGGCCGGTCACCGCGCGGTCATCAGCGCCGAGACCTACATGGGCTGCGTCGAGTTCGGCGTCGGCCTCCTGCCGGCCGGCGGCGGCTGCAAGGAAATCCTCCTCCGCAACATGGAGAACCTCCCGTCGAGCGGGCCCCTCCCGTTCGACCCGACGCCCGCCGTG
The DNA here is from genome assembly GCA_937863905.1 of uncultured Bacillota bacterium. GTDB lineage: Bacteria > Bacillota > Sulfobacillia > UBA995 > UBA9673 > CALMHV01. The sequence continues at coordinate 2,228 of CALMHV010000127.1, read as the reverse complement.
GCCCGCGCCTTCGAGACCATCTCGATGGCCAAGGTCTCCACGAGCGCCGGGGAGGCCAAGAAGCTCGGCTACATGCGTAGCACCGACCGGGTCTCGTTCAGCCGCGACCTCCACTTCTTTGACGCCAAGCAGGAGGTTCTGGCCATGGCCGCCGCCGGTTTCCGCACGCCGAAGCCGGTCAAGATCAAGGTCATCGGGGAGGGCGGGTACGCCACCCTCCAGGCCTTCACTTTCGGCATGTGGAAGGGCGGCTACATCTCCACCCACGACCGGCTCATCGCCAACAAGATCGCCTACGTCCTCACGGGCGGTCCGGCGCCGGCCGGGGCCGAGGTCTCGGAGCAGTTCATCCTGGACCTCGAGCGCGAGGCCTTCATCGAACTCTGCCGCGAGGAGAAGTCGCGCGAGCGGATGCAGTACATGGTGCTGAACAACAAACCCCTGCGGAACTGAGGAGGTGTGACCATGCGTGAAGCTGTGATTGTCTCCGGAGTCCGGACCGCGGTTGGCAAGGCCCCGCGAGGGACTCTCCGGCAGACCCGTCCCGAGGACATGGTGGCCGTCGTCATCAAGGAGGCGGTGGCCAGGGCGAAGGGTCTTGACCCGAAGGAGATCGAGGATGTCGTGATCGGTTGCGCCTTTCCCGAAGGCGAGCAGGGCATGAACGTCGCCAGGGTCGCCCTCCTGCGGGCGGGTCTGCCGATCGAAGTCTCGGGGCAGACCGTCAACCGCTTCTGCTCTTCGGGCCTTCAGGCCATCGCCATCGCCGCCCAGTCCATCATGTGCGGCTGGGGCGAGGTGATGGTGGCCGGCGGTATGGAGAGCATGAGCGTGGTGCCCATGGGCGGCAACAAGATGGCGCCAAACCCGTCCCTGATCGAGAGCATGCCCGAGATCTACATGGGTATGGGCCTCACGGCCGAAGAGGTCGCCGAGAGGTATTCCGTCAGCCGCGAGGACCAGGACAGGTTCGCCGTGGCGAGCCACCAGAAGGCGGCGGCGGCCATCCGGGAAGGCAGGTTCAAGGGGGAGATCGCGCCCCTGAACGTGTCGCTCAAGGAGATGGGCCCGGACGGCAAGGTGGCCAAGAAGGACATCGTCTTCGACACGGACGAAGGTGTGCGGGCCGACACGAGTCTTGAGGCCCTGGCCAAGCTGAGGCCGGCCTTCAAGCAGGGTGGGAGCGTGACCGCCGGCAATTCCTCGCAGACCAGCGACGCGGCCGCGGCCGTCGTCGTCATGGAGGCGGGGAAGGCGGCCAAGCTTGGCCTCCGGCCCCTCGCCGTGTTCAGAGCCTTCGCCGTCGGCGGAGTCGGCCCTGAGGTCATGGGCATCGGCCCCGTCGAGGCGATTCCGAAGGCCTTGAAGTACGCGGGGCTGAAGCTCGCGGACATCGACCTCTTCGAACTCAACGAGGCGTTCGCCGCCCAATCGTTGGCCGTGATCCGGACCCTCGGCATCGACCCGGCGAGGGTCAACGTGAACGGTGGGGCCGTCGCCCTCGGGCACCCGCTCGGGTGCACCGGGGCCAAGCTCACCGTGACCCTGCTCAGTGAGATGGCCCGCCGCAAGGTCCGCTACGGCATCGTCACCATGTGCATCGGTGGCGGCATGGGCGCGGCCGGCGTGTTCGAGAGGGCGGGGTAGGAGAACCGGGGGCGGCGGTGAAGGCCCGGGGGCAAGGGAAGACCCGGGGCGTCTGGCGCCCTATAGGTGAAACCTAGGCAGTAAGCAGCGGTGGCTGCGGAGGGGTCGCTCCGCAGCCATCGCTTCATTTCCCGGAGCGGTCCTGGCGGGCCCATTCGTCGGTCTGAGCCAACTCGAAGCCCAGCCGGTAGTACATCCCCCGGGCCGGTTCGTTGTCGGAGACCACGGAGGTCCGGGGGGAGGGGTACCCCCTCTCAAGAAGGAGGTTCAGGCCGAACTCGGTGAGGGCCTTGCCGTAGCCCTGGCCCTGGTAGGCCGGGTCCACGCCCACCTCGTCGATGAAGTTCCCTTGCACGCCGCCGACGCCGACCAGAGTCTCCTCGCCTCCGGACCCCATCGCGAAGGCCAAGAAGATGTCGTGTCCAACCGAGAGGAAGTAGGCGCGCCGCTCGGGATTGTCGTTCATCTCAAAGACGTTGTGCGGCCGGAAGTCCTTGCCCCGGCGCATGGGTTCGAAGGCGTCGCCGACGATGCGGATGTACCTTTCGAAGTAGCGGTCGTCATAGGGGCGGATCTCCAGG
>CALMHV010000126.1 GCA_937863905.1 uncultured Bacillota bacterium | reverse complement strand
TGGCGGCCCGGCCGGGCACCCTTGGGTCGCGGGCCGACGCCCGACGGGGGGCTAGCCCCCGCCCCGCGGCCATCCTGGGCGTCCCGCTCGACCGCACGACCTCGTACCGTGGCGGGACCGCCACCGGCCCCCGCGAGATACGGGCCGCCTCCTGGAGTCTGGAGAGCTACAGCCCGGCCCTGGGGGCCGACCTCGAGGACGTCTCCCTCTACGATTTCGGGGACGTCGCCTTGGGGGGCGAAGGCTCGGACGGGGGCGGCTCGCTCACGGCCGACCTCGAGGTCATTGAATCCGCCGTGGCCGACCTGGCCGCGCGAGGTTTCCTGCCCGTCGTCATCGGCGGGGAGCACCTCCTGACCCTGGGTGCTTACCGGGGCGTGCTCCGGGCGAGGGGCCTGTCCGAGCCCCCTGTCCTCCTTCACTTTGACGCCCACGCCGACCTCCGCGAGGCGTACGAGGGCGAGACTCTCAGCCATGCCACGGTCGTCCGGCGCATCGCCGCCTTGACGGGTGGCCGCAACATCTACCAGTTCGGCGTTCGCTCCGGCGAGCGGGAGGAGATGCGGTGGGGTCAGGCCAATGTGAACCGCATCCCGGGAACCCTAGCCGGGGCTACCCGGGAGGCCCTGCGGGCCGTCGCCGGCCGTCCGGTCTATTGCTCGGTGGACATCGACATCGTCGATCCCTCGCACGCCCCGGGAACCGGCAACCCGGAACCCGCCGGTCCGTCGGCCTCGGACGTCCTTGAGGCGGTGACGGCCGTCGCGACTGCCGCGGCCGTTGGGCCGCAGGGCGGGGGCATCGACCTGGCCGGTTTTGACCTCGTCGAGACCTCGCCGCCGCTCGACCCGACCGGGCGCACCAGTGTCCTGGCGGCGAAGATACTGCGGGAGTTCCTCATCGCCCGGGGCTGACCGGGCGGGGTCACAGGGAGGTTCGATGGACGATGGCCGAGGAAACCAAGGGCGTCCCCACCTACCCTAAGGTGGGACCTGTCGGCGAGATGCAGCGGGCCATCGCCCGAGCCATCGCCCTGGCCGTCTCGTCGGCCGTCGCGGCGGGGCGTCTTCCGGCCGCGGCGGTAGAGGCCGTCACCGCCCTGGGCGATGGCCACATGGAAGTCCCGCGCGACGCGGGCCACGGCGACCTGGCCTCCACGGCCCCGCTACGCCTGGCGGGCGCCTGCCGCCAAGCGCCGCGGCATATCGCTGAGGAGATTCAGGCCTCCCTCGAACTCGGCGGCCTGCCTGTCGTCCATACCGAGATTGCCGGGGCGGGCTTTCTCAATTTCCACCTGCGACCGGGCTGGCTCAATCAGGTCGTGGCCGACATCCGGGAGAAGGGCGCCTCCTTCGGTCGGAGCGACCTCGGGCGCGGCGAGCCCGTCCAGGTCGAGTTCGTCAGCGCCAACCCCACCGGTCCGCTCGGCGTGGTCAACGCCCGGGCGGCGGCCGTGGGCGACGCCCTGGCTTCGGTCCTCGCGGCGGTCGGTTTCGCCGCCCAGCGGGAGTACTACATCAACGATGTCGGCGGACAGGTGGAGCGGCTCGGCCGCTCGGTCGAAGCCCGCTGGCTGGAGTTGCAGGGCCAAGAAGGGACCATTCCCGAGGGCGGCTACCGTGGGGAATACATCATCGAGATTGCCCGGGCCTACGAGGCCGCCCACGGTGAAGCGGCCCGGGGAATAACCGGCGAGCAGCGGGCCGCCCAGATGGGCCGCTACGCCGTCGAGCGGATGGTCGCCGGCCAGCGGGCGTGCCTGGACGAGTTCGGCGTCCGCTACGACGTCTGGTACAGCCAAGACGCTCACATCGACCAGCCCGCCTGTGACGCGACCCTGGCCGACCTTGGCGTCGGCGGGCACACCTACCGGAAGGACGGCGCGGTCTGGCTCCGCACGAGCACCTTCGGCGATGACAAGGACCGGGTCCTCGTCAAGCGCACCGGCGAGCCCACCTACTTCCTGGCCGACATCGCCTACCACCGGGACAAGTTCGCCCGCGGCTTCCGTAAGGTCATCGACCTCTGGGGCCCCGACCATCACGGGCACGTCGGGCGCATGAAGGCCGCCGTGGCCGCTCTCGGCCACCCACCCGACACCGTGGAGATCCTCATCGTCCAGTGGGTTCGCCTCCTTGAGGGCGGGCAGCCGGCCCGGATGTCCAAGCGGCGCGGTCAGATCGTCCCCATGGAGGACCTCATCGGTGAGGTCGGCGTCGACGCGGCCCGGTTCTTCTTCCTCCTCCGGTCGCACGACAGCCACCTCGACTTCGACCTCGACCTGGCCAAGCAGCGGTCGTCGGACAGCCCTGTCTACTACGTCCAGTACGCCCACGCTCGCATCCTGAGCATCCTCCGGCAGCCGGAGGCGGTGGAAACCCTTTCGCCGAGCCCGCCGGTTCTTCGCGACGCCCTCGAACTCCTGACCGAGCCCGCCGAGGTCGCCCTCATCCGCCAACTGGCCGATTTCCCCGACGAGGTCGCCGGCGCGGCCTTCGCCCGGGAGCCGCACCGCCTGACCAGGTACGCCATGGAGGTCGCCACGGCCTTCCACAGGTTCTACGACACCTGCCGCGTCCTGACCGACGACCCGGCCCTCCGCCTGGGGCGG
>CALMHV010000125.1 GCA_937863905.1 uncultured Bacillota bacterium | reverse complement strand
GTACCTCCTGGACACCAACGTCTTCATCGATGCGGCCCGTCGGTACTACGCCTTCAACCTGGCCCCGGGCTTTTGGACAAGTCTGGTTACCCATGCAGGGAATGGCCACGTCCGCAGCATTGACAGGGTGAAGCGCGAACTGGAGCGGGGCAATGACGACGTCGCCATGTGGTCCGACACGGAGTTCGCCGGCGCCTTTGACCCCACGGACGACGCCAGGGTGTTTACGGTCTATACCGATATTATGGAGTGGATTGGCCGCCAGGAACGCTTTCTGTCGGAGGCCAGGGCGGAAGCCGCCGAGAGCGCCGACTCGTGGCTGGTGGCCTATGCTAAGGTGTACGGATACGCGGTGGTCACGCACGAACTGCCGAGCCCTACTTCGAAGAAGCGGGTCAAGCTGCCTGACCTGTGCCTCGCCTTCCGGGTCCCGTACGTCAACCCTTTCGAGATGCTCCAGAGGCTAGGCGTACGCTTGGTTGAAGCACCTCGGATTGGATAGCCCTCGCCTTGTCCCCGAATCACCGCTGCCTCATGCCTGTCAAGGCTGGCCGAGACACCATTCATCGCCGTCAGGTTCCCCGGCTGGGGGCCGCTACCCCGGTCGGAAAAACTGGACCTGGGATTGGGAGCAGCCGTACCAGTCCTTCTGCACCCTCTACGGGCGGCTGGGCGAGCTAGCAGGGCTTCGCGTATCCAACCGCGCCCTGGACAGGTATCTCTATTTGGCGGGGCAGCTCAGGCACTGGCTGAAGAACCCAGACGCTCTGCTGAGCCGAGAAGTCAGGATCGCCTTCCGCAATCCGGAGTTGGCCGGCGACCTGGAGCGGCTGGGGGTTGAGGTCTAGGGGTAAGGGGTGAGGGGTAAGGGGTCACCGGTCGGCAGGGTGCCCGAGGGCGTATGGCGAAATCCCCGCAGGTAAGGCTTTCCATAAGCGCTGGGCCGGCCTGGAAGCTTCAGCGGCCCGCGGGGATAGTTGGGGGATGCCGTGTACTTGTTCCTCGACTGCGAAACGACTGGGCTTCCGAAGCGTCGGGGAGCGCCAATCAGCGACCTTGAGAACTGGCCGCGTGTTGTACAGATTGCGTGGTTGCTCTATGACGAGACCGACCGGCACGTGGAGTCTATGTCCTGCCTCGTTCAACCCGACGGCTTCACGATTCCGCAGGACGCCCAGCGCGTTCACGGCATAACCACGGAACGCGCGCTGACCGAAGGGAGACCCCTTCTGACTGTGCTGGCGGAGCTCGACGCCGCAGCCGACAGATCCAGCGTTGTCGTGTCCCATAACCTCGAGTTCGACCGCAGCGTCATCTCAGCCGAGTATCTTCGGCTTGGTCTCGATCCGCTCTTTGGTGACAAGACGCTCATCTGTACCATGGTGTCTAGCAAAGGGTTCTGCGGCCTTCCAGGTCGGGATGGCTACAAGTGGCCGACACTCCCCGAGTTACACCGCGCTCTGTTCGGCAGCCCGTACGTGGAGGCCCACGATGCCGGCACCGATGTGGCGGTGTGCGCTAAGTGCTTCTTTGAGCTCAAGAGACGGCGTCTGGTGGCTGGCTAGTAGGTGGACTGCATAGCGGCGACAGCGCGACAGGTTGGCCGGCTCTTTAGGCGGGGCCGCTGAGCTCCAAGCGTTAGGCATGGCTGCGCGGATTGGCGGAGCACGAAGCTCCTGTCGGGAAGGGGATAGGGTCGCTTGGGAGCGCCACAGGTAGTAGTCGAGTTGGTGGCCCGCTACGAGCGCGGCATCGATCTGTACC
>CALMHV010000124.1 GCA_937863905.1 uncultured Bacillota bacterium | reverse complement strand
GCGGCGAAGGGCAGGATGACCCGCCCGCCCTGCCACTCGCTCGGGACGGTGAGGGTGAACTCATAGCCGTCCTTCGTGGCGTGGTAGTCCTGGAGGGGCACCGAGGCGTGAGCCGCGGTCGCCCCCGGCTCCAGGCCCAGCAGGCCTCCGAGCAGCCTCAGGGCTTCCGGGTCTCCGGTGAGCAGGGCGTGATAGGGAAGGTTGAGCCCCACAAAGCAGACCGGCCGTCCCCCGACATCCTTCTCCCCGACGACCGCGGCCGGCTGCCCCAAGTGCGAGAACGATACGGTGACCCGGTCGAGGGCCTGGGGGACTACTGCGACCCACGGCCTGACGTCGGGCGCGAAACCAGACAACCGCACGTCACCGGTGGCGGTGCGCAGGGTCGGAGCGTCGGTCAACTGGATGGGCTCCCCGGTCACGCCGAGGAAAGTCGGACCTTTGCTGAGGACGCCGCTCGGGAAGCCCGTCAGGTCGACGACCACGTCCCCACCCAGCCTGACGTACTCCGTCACCACCACCTCGGCCTGCGAGCGCGAGCGCCAGCGGGCCCCGGTAAGAAAGACAGTCGCGTAAGCCGAAAGGGACACGGCATCGTAGTCATCGATGAACGCCGAAGCGCCGGTCTCGACGGCCGGGAATAGCAGTGAGGCGTTTCCGGCGTGTCCGCCGATGGCCAGGACGCGGTACGGGGAGAGAAAGGCTTCCGGCGGCGCCGCCCGGCGATACGCCGTCAGGTCACCGTACTCCTTGGTCAGAGTGTAGCCCCCGGCCGAAGCGGCCGCGGCGAAGAGCGCGTCTCTCACCTGGCCATCCGGGACGAGGAGGTCCGTCGCGCCCAGTTGGCGGGTCCTGTCGACGACGTAGGAGTAACGTCCCTGTTCCAGGGCGGTGTTCAGAAGGACCAGCGCCGGGCCGATGGACGCCCCCTGCCAGGCCCAGCCGAAGACCTGCTCACGGCCGCCCTTCTGGGAGAGGACGAAGGAGGGCTCCGAGCCGAGACGGCTCAGGTCGAGGACAGCCACGCGCCAGCCGGGCGAGGCGGCGAGGAGGTCGCCGGCCGCTTCGGCCAGGTTGGACCTCGGAGCGCGCGCGTGAACCAGGCCGAGCGAGCCCAACGCGTCCACCAGGACCAGGAGGCCCACCAGGACGGTGAGGGCCCGGCGGAAAGCGAGCTTGGGCCGGACAGGGGCCTGGGCGGCCGCTGAGACCGCCCCTGAGACGGCCGCGGGTGAGACCGGCCCTGCCGTATCAGGCCGGGGGCGCGCCTTCCAGGACAACGCCGCGTACAGGAAGGCCAGGGGCGCCAGGCTGGTGAAGCGGGAAGGCCAGAGGAGATGGCTCCCGGGCAGCACCGAGAAGAGACCCCTGGCCTGGGGGAGAGTAATCACAATACCCAGCAGGGCGCAGACGAAGAGGGATCGGGCCAGAGCGTTCCGGCTCCGCCAGGTCGCGACGACCAGGGCCAGGACGGCCAGGGTGGAGACTCCCCAGTAGAAGACCTCAGGGTTCGAGAGGCGCAAGAGCGGGTTGAACGATTCCAGGGCCGGGAAGTAGGCGACGGCCCGTCCGGCGGCCTGGGCGTCAATGGCGGCGATGCCCCCGCTCAGGCTGGGAAGCAGCCACCAGGACGAGACGAGGAGCCCCAGCACGGACAGAGTGAGCGTGCGGGCCACGTCCCGCAAGCGGCTCCCTCCGAACCACCAGTGAAGGAGACTCAGAAACGAGAACGCCACGCAGACGATGGCCGCCGTCATGGCGTGAGACAGGACGGTCAGGCTGAGGAGCGCGACGAAGGCCAGGCCCGACCAAGGCCAGCGCCGGCGCTCCAGGCTATCCAGGAAGGCCAGGAAGAGCAGGGGAAGAAGCGCGGTGGCTACCGTCCGGGGAAGATCGCCCTCGGCGAGGGCCACCCGGAGGTGGTCGGGCCAGACCGTCCAGGCCATTCCGGCCACCGCTGCCGCGAGCCAACCCAGCCTTCGGCGGAAGGCCAGCCAGGAGAGACCGCCGAAGGCCGCCGCCAGCGGGACGAGCCACGCCCCGGCGACGAAGATGTTCCCGACGAAGTAGCGGAGACCGGCGAGAAGGTAGTACGACAGCGGAGACAAGTAGCGGAACGGCTCTAGCCCATTGTGCCACCAGGACATGAACGTGGGGTAGACCTCGCCCGACGCGCCGGCGTTGTAGAGGAAGAGGGCCTTGAAAAGGTGCCCCCAGGTGTCGCTACCCCAGGGATAGGCGGTCGTAGGCCCGGCCGCAAGAAGGGGCCAGTAGACGGCTACGACCACGCCCACGACGCCCAAGACCGACAGGACCGGGGCGATACCGGGCGCCGTCCTTGTCGTCCGGCTGCTTCCCGATGGCGGCGTGGACGATAGGTGTAGGGTGTGGTTGGGCCGAGAAGCGTCGGGTCTGTTCGCGTCGGCAGACGTCATGGGACACCTCCCGGGGGGCCGGGCACCTCCCAATTGTGGACGAATCGCCTTCGCTGCCGCGGCGGGGATACCTGCCACCAAGGTCGCCTGAGGGAATTGCCTCCAACGGCGATAGCCGGGATAGGCGCCAATCAGCCTCCTTCGTGCTCGATCACCTGGCGGCAGCGCCGGTGGATGAGTTCGGCGGTCTGCACGGCCCTGGCCGCGTCGTTCTTGTCGAAGAGGTCGGTCGCCGGGATGTCGTTCTCCTCGTCGCCGTAGAGGCTCTTTGAGCGGTCCTGGGCCAGGTCGCGGGCCGAGTCGGCCAGCCGGTGGACCTCGCTTTCGCTGAGGCCAAGTTCGGCCAGGTCGTCCTTCTCCTGGCGCAGCACGTGACCGAGGTCGTGGACCTTCGGGGGATCGTCGCCAGCCGTGAGCAGCAGAGCCTTGATGGATAGCTCACTGGCGTCCTGGGATGAACGGACGGCGAAGGCCCAGTGGCTGTCCCGGCTCGCCTTCCGGGCGCTCTCCAGGCTACTCAGGGCCTGCTGCAAGAGGCCTTCGGCCATCGCCTTCCGGGTCACGGTCGCCCCCCGCCTCCAGGTCAAATGGAGAGGTCTGCAGAGACCTACCGCTCCGGCTAGTGCAGACCCCTACACAACCCATGACGATCTTTCGACCGCCATGGATCATCTCGAGGCCTGCAATAACCTTTGCCCGACTGCCGCGGATCCCCTCAGAACCCCGAGCGACCTCTCGGCCGCTCGAGCTCCCTACGCAACCCGAGACAATCTTCGCACGACCACCGATGATCCTGCACAAGCCTGGAATGACCGGTCAGGGCCACTCCAGACCTGTCTCGAGCCATCGGTGATCTGCGCGCCGGCTCTGTTCGGCCCCGGGAACCAGGTTTAACGGATGTGGCCGGTCGGAGGAACCCGTAGTGCCTCAGGTGTCACCGTTCGGGAACTCCGCAAACCGCAAAGGACCGTTCCGTGAGCCATTGCTCGACCCCGAAGAGTCTTAGCTGGGTCTCTGCAGACCACAAGTAGTCTTCCCCCCGGGCAAAGCGGAATAGCCGCCGGCTCGGGTATGCTGGAGGCGCCAACCCGGTTGGCTGAGAGTTGGACCGGGCTGGAGACGCAGGAAAGCTCGCCGCGCGATTGAACGATACGCCGGACTAGTCGATGCCCGCGGACCGGGCATCGTGAGGGGAGCGGGACGATGGGGAAGATCGACGCCAGGCTTGCGGAACTAGGTATCTCCTTGCCGGAGGTCGTCAGACCGGTCGGGGCCTACGTGCCGGCCGTGCGCAGCGGGAGCTACGTCTACGTCTCGGGTCAGCTGCCGCTCGTCGGGGGCAAACTCGTGTTCGTGGGCAAGGTCGGAGCGGAGGTCACGCCGGAACAGGGCAAGGAGGCGGCCCGGGTCTCGGGCATCAATGCTCTGGCCGCTCTGGCCAGCGTGGTCGGAAGCCTCGACAAGGTCAAGCGGATAGTGAAGGTCACGGGTTTTGTCGCCAGCGCCCCGGGGTTCACCGCCCAGCCGGGTGTGGTCAACGGCGCGTCGGACCTCTTCAAGGACGTCTTCGGCGAGACCGGGCAGCACGCCAGGTCGGCGATCGGAGTGGCGGAACTGCCCCTGGGCGTTCCCGTCGAAGTGGAGCTCATCGCCGAGGTGGAGTAGGGGAGGTCTTGGGTCGTGACGGGGCGAGCTCTGGTCGTCATCGACATGCTCCGGGATTTCATCGACGAAGAGGGCGCTCTCTTCTGCGGCCCCGCCAGCCGGGCCGTCCTGCCGGTCGTGATGAAGATGGTCCGCGAGGCGAGGGCCGGCGGCGAGCCGGTCCTCTACGCGATGGACCGGCACGCCCCGGACGACAGCGAGTTCGCCCTGTTCCCTCCCCACTGCGTGGCCGGGACGACCGGGGCCGAGGTGTCTCCCGAACTCGCTCCCGAGCCGGGGGACGTCCTCATCCCCAAACAACGCTACAGCGCCTTCTACGACACGGACCTCGACCTCCACCTGCGGGAGATGGGCGTGAGTGAACTGGTCCTGGTCGGTGTCTGCACGAACATCTGCGTCTTCTTCACGGCCGCCGACGCCCGGATGCGGGGGTACGCGGTGACCGTCCCCCGCGACGCGGTGGCCTCCTTCGACGCGGAGGCCCATCGCTTCGCCCTGGAGCAGATGAAGTCGGTCCTGGGGGTCCGCGTCGTCTAATCCATTCCGGCCAGGCCACTGGCCCTACAGGGGGAGCGCATGTGACAGCCACGGGCGAACGCGGGGGCAGTCTCGGAAGCGGTCATCCGGACCTCATCCGGGATCTGGCCAGCGTGAAGGAGTACCAGGTGGCCGAGGACCGGAAGTTCTTCTCGGCGACCCACGAGGAGATAGCTGGAGGGCTCACGACCGACGTCTACTTCGTCCGGACCATCGAGATTCTGGAGAGCCTGGGGCGGGCGTCGGCCCCTGTCGTCGCCGAGGTGTTCACCAGCCGGGAGGGCGTCATGGCCGGCAACGAAGAGGCCAGGAACCTTCTGGCCGGCCGTGGAGTGGTGGTCGAGGCCTTGCCGGAGGGAGAACGCTTCGCCGACCACGAGGTCGTCATGCGCATCGCCGGCCCCTATCGCAACTTTGGACTGTTCGAGACGCCCCTTCTCGGCATCCTGGCGAGCTCGTCCGGTTGGGCGACGGCCGCGGTCGATTGCCGGGAGGCCGCTGGTGAGAAGCCCTTCATCTGCTTCGGGGCCAGGCACCTGCACCCCGCGGTGGCCCCGGTCATGGAGAGAGCGGCCATTGTCGGGGGAGCCGCCGGGGCGTCGTGTATCCTCGCGGCCAAGCTGGCCAAGGTCCAGCCGACGGGCACCATCCCTCACGCGGCGGTGCTCATCGCCGGGGACACGCTGACCGTGGCCGAGACCTACGACCGCATCATGCCCGAGGACTCTCCCCGGGTCATCCTGGTGGACACGTTCCACGACGAAGCCGAGGAGACGCTGCGCGTGGCCAGGAAGCTGGGCCGGCGCTTGGGCGGCGTGCGGCTCGACACTCCGAGCGAGCGTGGCGGAGTGACGCCCCAACTCGTGAAAGAGATCCGGGCCCGGCTCGACCAAGAGGGCTACGAACACGTGAAGATCTTCGTTTCCGGGGGTCTCGACCCCGACCGCATCCGGCTCCTGTCCGACGCCGGAGCCGACGCTTTCGGCGTCGGCTCCTACATCTCACGCGCCCGGCCCATCGACATGACCATGGACCTCAAGGTCGTGGACGGGCGGCCCATCGCCAAGCGCGGACGCATCCCCGGCCTCACGCCGACGCAACGGCTCGCAAGGATGTCCTGAGCGGGCGGACGGCAGGGGTTGAGCAGGACGCCGGCCCGGGTGGTATGATGTGACCACATGAACTCGGGTGACCGCCTGGACGGGCCGGAGGCCCGCCGAGGCCTCCCTGACAACCGAGGACTCCACCGTGAGGTGCCCTCCGCGCAAGCGGGAGGGAGAATAGGGAAGCCAGTGAGAATCTGGCGCGGTCCCGCCACTGTAACCGGGGAGCCGAAGGCGATCATCCACTGCCGGCAAGGGCCCAGCGAACGTAATGGTTCGCGGGCGGCCGGTGGGAAGGAGCCGGAGGCCGTGATCCGGGAGCCAGGAGACCTGCCTTCACGGTTCGCGCGCGCTAGACCTTCGACGGAAAGGGGGAGCGTGGGACCTGACTGCCCGCCCCGGCCCAAGAAGGCCGGGGCTTTCGTGTACCGCCGACCAAGGACGCGGCGCGTGAGAGGGGTCTCGGTCACAGGGCCGCCCATGATGAAGCCAAGGAGGCGGCAATATTGAAGCTGCTGGCAGCGATGACCACGGGTCGGGGCCGGGAACAGGGAAGAGCCGCGCGGGCCGCCATGGCCCTTATCATCATCATGGCCCTTCTCGCGGGCCTGGCCCTGTTCTCGGGCTGCGGTCTCGGCCAGGTGACGGTGACCGACGACGCGGGGCGTCAGGTCGCTTTGGACCATACGCCCAGGAAGATTGTGTCGATGGCGCCGAGCAACACGGAGATTCTCTTCGCTCTCGGGCTCGGGGAGCGCGTCGTGGGCGTCACGAACTACTGCAACTACCCGCCCGAGACGGCGGGTGTGGCGAAGATGGGCGACGCCTGGGCCCCGGACTACGAGAAGATCGTGTCCCTCCAGCCGGACCTGGTGCTGGCCGTCGGCACGGCCGCCAGTGAGTTGGTCAAGGGGCTCGAGGGCTACGGCCTGAAGGTCCTGGTCCTGCAGGCCGACACTGTCGCCAAGGTCGCGGCGGACGTCGAACTCGTCGGCCGGGTGACCGGAGTTGAGAAGGCGGCGAAGAGACTGGCCGCCGACGTCCTGGCTCGGCCCGCGGCCGTGGAGCAGAAAATGTCGGGCATCCCTTCCGCGGACCGGCCGAGCGTCTTTTGGGTTCTGGACAACAGCCTCTGGACCGTGGGCCCAGGCTCGTTCGTCCACGACGTCATCCTCCAGGCCGGCGGAAGGAACGTGGCCGAGTCGACCGGCCAGGCCTACAGCCAGTTCAGCCTGGAAGGGCTGCTTGAGGCCGACCCTGACGTCATCATCATCCCCGTTCTGGACCCGAGCGTACCGGCGGCCCTGGCGGGGCTCCCGGGCTGGGCCGGGCTGACGGCGGTCAAGAACGGCCGTGTCTACCAGGTCGACCCGGACGTCGTCTCCAGGCCCGGGCCCCGCATCGCGGAGGCCGTGGAAGAGGTGGCCGCCCTGCTCTATCCGAACCTGTTCGGCGGAGGCCAGTAGCCGGAGGCGACTGGCGCCTGCGAAGGGGGTGAGGGCGGTGGCGGGAGAGAGCGGAACCCAGCGCCGGACCGGCCGGGCGTCGACCCGGAGGGCCGGACGCGGTGTGGCTTTGGCCGTCCTGGGCGCCGCCCTCGGCGCCGGCGGTCTCCTCGCTGTGGCCGTGGGTTCAGTGCCCTTGCCCGTGGGCGAGGTCGCCCGCATCCTGGCCCACGCCCTCCCCTGGGTGGGAGCCGGCGTCAGACCCGACTGGTCGGCCTCGCACGAGGTCATCGTCCTCGCCATCCGCCTGCCGCGCGTGCTGCTGGCGGCGGTGGTCGGGGCCGCCCTGGGCGTGGCCGGAGGGGCCTTCCAGGGGCTGTTCCGGAACCCCATGGCCGACCCCTATGTCATCGGTGTCTCGTCCGGGGCGGCCCTGGGTGCCTCGCTGGCCATCGCCTTTCGGCCGGCCATCGGCCTGGCCGGGCTGGGCGCCGTCCCAGTGGCGGCCTTCGCCGGGGCCATCCTGACGGTGCTCGCCGTCTACTCCATCGCCCGGGTGGGGCGCGAAGTGCCTGTCGGCAACCTGCTCCTCTCGGGCATCGCCCTCGGCTCGCTCCTCTCGGCTCTTGTCTCCGTGGTCATCATCTACAGCCGGACCTCCCTGGACCAGATCGTCTTCTGGCTGATGGGCAGTCTGGCCGGGCGCGGGTGGACTCACCTCGGCGTGGCCGTTCCCTATCTGGTCGTCGGAAGCGCCGTGCTCCTGTACCTGGCCCGAGACCTCAACGCCCTCCTGCTCGGCGAGGAGGAGGCCGCGCACCTCGGAGTGGCCGTGGACCGGACCAAGAAGATCATTCTGGCCGCCGCGTCGCTGCTCACGGCGGCGGCCGTGGCCACCTGCGGCATCGTCGGGTTCGTCGGGCTGGTCGTGCCGCACATCGTACGCCTGGTCACCGGCCCGGACCATCGAACCCTCCTGCCGGTCTCGGCGCTGGGCGGCGCCTTGCTCCTGGTTACCGCGGACCTCTTGGCGCGGACCGCCGTCCGGCCCGCCGAACTCCCGGTGGGGGTCGTGACCGCCCTCATCGGCGCGCCGTTCTTCCTCTACCTGCTCCGACGGTCGCGGAGGGGCGGCGGGATACTGTGAGCACGCCTGGACGGCGGCCGGCCGGGCTCGAAATCAACCAGCTTACGGTGGCCTACGGGGACCGCCGGGTCCTCGAGGGCGTCAGCCTGACCATCGCCCCAGGGGAATTCGTGGGTCTGGTCGGGCCGAACGCCAGCGGCAAGTCGACTTTGCTCAAGGCGGCCACGCGCGTCCTGCGACCGGTGTCGGGAAGAGTGCTCCTGGACGGGCAGGACGTCTGGCGGGAGATGAGCCTGGGGGAGATGGCCCGGTCGGTGGCTGTCGTGCCTCAGGACTTCCCGGTGGACTTCCCCTTTACCGTGCGGGAGACCGTCCTCATGGGCCGCACCCCGTTCGTCGGGAGGCTCCGGGGCGAGCAGCCCGCCGACCTCGCCCGGGTCCGCCAAGCCATGGAGTCCACGGAGACCCTCGACCTGTCCGACAGGCTGATCGGCGAACTCGCGGGCGGTGAGAGACAGCGCGTCGTGCTGGCCAAGGCCTTGGCCCAGGACCCACGTCTTCTGCTCCTGGACGAGCCGACCTCCCACCTTGACCTCTCGCATCAGGTGGACATCCTCGACCTGCTCCTGGGACTCAACCGCGAGGTCGGGCTGACCCTGGTCATCGTCCTGCACGACCTCAACCTGGCGGCCATGTACTGCGACCGCCTGTTCCTGCTCGGCGGAGGGCGGCTGGCGGCCGAGGGTTCCCCGGCCGACGTGCTGACCCCGGCCAATCTGCAGGCCGTCTACGGAAGTCGCGTCCTCGTCGGGCGCCACCCCATCTACGGCTGCCCGCAGGTGACCCTGGTGTCGCGGCGCCGCCCGGCGGCGGACCAGGGGGACGTGCCCGTGGCGGGCGAGGCGTTCTTGCGGGCGGCCACAGGCGCCGCGGAAGCGCCGGACGCGGGGGGCCGGGGGAAGTCCGCCCCGGCCAGGATTCACGTCGTCGCGGGCGGAGGCAGTTCGGCCGGCCTCCTGGAATGCCTGGCGGCGGCTGGTTACGGACTGACGGTCGGACCGGTGAACGCCGGGGACAGCGACTGGCACATGGCCAGGACGCTCGGGGTGGAGACGGTCACGGTCCCGCCGTTCTCGGCGGTCGACCGGGAGGCGGTGGCCAAGGCGGCGGCGGCGATGGGCTCGTCGGACGCCGTGTTGGTCGGTCCGGTGCCCTTCGGTCGGGGGAACGTGGCCGTGCTCGAGGCGGTTTTAAAGGCGGCGCGGGCCGGACGCCAGGTCGCGCTCGTCAACGGAGGGCCGGAGGAGGTCGCCTCGCGGGACTTCGCGGAAGGACGCGCCTCGGCCCTGACCGCTGAACTGCTGGCCGCGGGAGCGACGACCCTCTCCGGGGAGAGCGAGGCCCTGGCGTGGGCCGCTAGAATGGGGGAGAAGCGATGAGTGAGCACTCGGGCAAGCCGCTGTCGCCCGGAACGATCCTGGCTCGCGGTGGCCGCGGGGAACGGGCGGGCCCCGGCGGGGAACCGCGTCCGCTGTCGGAACCCCTCACCCTGGCCTCGGTCTACCGCTTCGAGGACCTCGACCAGGTCAACGAGGTCTGGGACGGGCGGCAGCCGGGCCACGTCTACCGGCGTTTCGGGCACCCGAACTCCGAGACTCTTGAGGGCATCGTCGCCTCGCTCGAGCGAGCGGAGGCGGCCGTGGCCTGTTCTTCCGGCATGGCGGCCCTTCTCGTGAGTCTGGCCGCCCACCTCGGCGCGGGAGATTGCGTCGTCGCGCCGCGCGGCCTGTACGGGGGCACGCAGACCCTCCTCGGGTCGCAACTCAGCCGGTTCGGCGTGGCGACGTCGTTCGCGGCCGGGACCACGCGGGAGCTGTTCGCCCAGGCCGTCGCGGCCGCGCGGGGCGCGGGACGCCGGCCGAAGGCTCTCCTGGTCGAGACCATCGCCAATCCGTCCCTGGATGTCGCCGACCTGCCGGGTCTGGCGAGCCTCGCCGCAGAGCAGGGGCTCCTCTTGGTCGTGGACAACACCTTTGCCACGCCGCTCGGGTGCCGCCCGCTGCAATTCGGGCCGGCCCTCGTCGTCCACAGCCTGACGAAGTACCTCGGCGGCCACAGCGACGTCATCGGCGGCGTGGTCGCGGGCTCCGCCGAACTCATCGGACCGGTGCGGAAGCTGGCCATCGCCATCGGGGCGACCCTATCGCCGATGGACGCCTGGTTGACCGTGCGGGGCTTGAAGACGCTCCACCTCCGCTTCCAGCGGCAACAGGAGAACGCCGCGGCCATCGCTGACTGGCTCGTGGGGCAGGCGGAGGTCTCGCGCGTCCTCTACCCAGGCCTCAAGTCGCATCCGAGCCACGCCACGGCCGAGAGGGTGCTGGACGGCTACGGGGCCATGGTCTCCTTCGAACTGTCCGGTGGCGAGCCGGCCGTGGAGCGGTTGGTGCGGCTTCTCCGGCTCATCTCCTTCGCCCCGAGCCTGGGCGAGAACGAGACGACCATCATGTACCCGGCCATCACCTCGCACCGGAACCTCTCGCCCGAAGAGAGGGAGGCGGCGGGCGCCACGCCCGGGCTCATCCGCCTTTCGGCCGGGACCGAGGCCCTCGCCGACCTTCTGGCCGATCTCGCGCAGGCCCTCGCCGGCTAAGGGTAGCCGCTCTTGACACGGGCTCCCTTCTCCGGTAAGCTGATATTGGGATATGGCGATATGCCTATCGACCGTCGCGCGGGTGCGCGCGGGTGAGCGTGTCTATCGTTCCGAGAACGGGAGGGACTGCCTGTGGCGGAAGGTGACGTGAAGGCCCACGTGCGGGCCACGTACGGAGAGGCGGCGCGAAGAGTCTCCGGGGCCCAAGAACCGCCGGGATGCGGGTGCGCCGGCCGGGGGGCGGAAAGCGGTCTGGCGCAGCGGCTGTATGGCGCCGGCGACCTCGTCGGACAGCCGTCGGTGGCCGTGGCCGCCAGTCTGGGCTGCGGGAATCCGGCCGCCCGGGCCGAGATGGCTGCGGGTGAGGTCGTGCTGGACCTAGGGAGCGGCGGAGGTCTTGACGCCTTCATCGCCGCCAAACGAGTCGGGTCCTCCGGCCGCGTCATCGGGCTGGACATGACCGACGAGATGCTGGAGCTTGCTCGCCGCAACCAGGAAGCGGCCGGGGTGACCAACGTCGAGTTCCTCAAGGGGGACATCGAAGCGATGCCGCTCCCGGACGCGTCCGTGGACCTGGTCATCAGCAACTGCGTGATCAATCTGGCCACGGATAAGCAGCAAGTGTTCCGGGAGGCCTTCCGGGTGCTTCGCCCGGGCGGGCGCCTGGCCGTGTCGGACATGGTCTTCCAGGGCGACCCGTCCCTTCTCCCCGAAAGCGTCCGCCGGAGCCTTGACGCCTGGGCCGGCTGCGTCGCCGGAGCGCTCGGGGAGAG
>CALMHV010000123.1 GCA_937863905.1 uncultured Bacillota bacterium | reverse complement strand
ACCTCCGGCCCGGCGAGATGGTAGATTCCCGACCGGAGTTCCCGTCTGAGGTGGCCGAGGGCCTTCTTCTCGATGCGCGAGACGTAGGAGCGCGATATGCCCATGTCCCGCGCTATCTCGCGTTGCGTCTGGGGAGTCTCCGTCTTGATGCCGTAGCGGAGTTCCAGCACCTGCCGCTCCTTGCCCGTCAGAGCCGCCACGCGGTCGCGGACCTTCTGCTCGTCAAGGTGCGTCCCGACCAGGTCGGGCACCATGTCCTCGTCGGAGCAGAGGACGTCGATGAGGGTGAGTTCGTTGCCCTCGCGGTCCACGCCGATGGGGTCGTAGAGGTGGACCTCGGAGTGAAGCGAGCGGGTGGACCTGAGGTACATCAGAATCTCGTTCTGGATGCAGCGGGCGGCGTAGGTCGCCAGGCGCGTCCCACGGTCGGGCTTGAAGGTGTTGATGCCCTTGATGAGGCCGACGGTCCCGATGGAGATGAGGTCCTCCGTCTCGACCCTCGTGTTCGAGAACTTCTTGACGATGTGGGCCACCAGGCGGAGGTTCCGTTCGACCAGGACGTTGCGGGCCTCGTGCGAGCCGGCGGCCATGGCTTCCAGGTAGCGGGCCTCGTCGGCCGGGGACAGCGGGCGGGGAAAGGTTCCGGGGCTTGTGACATAACCTGCGTTGCGACGCGGGCGGGGGCCGTCCGTCCCGTGAGTCGCCCCGCCGTCGGACGCCGCGATGATGAGGACGGCGACCCACAGCGCGGGAACCGCCCCAAGCAGCCACGATAACACCAGCAGACCCCCTTCAGAGGGAACGATGAACATTCTATGAAGGAGGAGTCTACTGGTGCCTGTACCCATGGCGGGACAGATTGTCCCTTTTTGACGGGAGATGGCGGGGCGTCACGCCACGCTCAGGGGCGGACGCCGGCGATGTGGTCCAGGATGGCGCCGAAGACGGCGGCGGCTTCCGCCCCGCCTGCCGGCGTGTCCTCGATGAGGACGACGATCACGTACCGTGGGTTGTGGGCCGGCCAGAAGCCGGCGAACCACGCGTCGTAGAGTTCCTCCCCTCCCTCCCCCGTGCGGCCGGTCTCGGCCGTGCCCGTCTTCCCGGCCACATCGCCGCGGACTCCGGCCGCCTGGCCCGTCCCGCCGCGCACGGCCTCCAGAAGCCCCCGGGTGACGTCGGCCGCGGCCCACTTGGCCATGACCCGGCCGGTCTCCTGAACCGCGGACGGGCTGGCCCCTCGCCGGCTCAGGCCGGCCTCGGCCCCGACCGGGGACCGTAGTTCCAGGACCAACCTGGGCAGGACCAACCGCCCGCCGTTGGCGATGACCGAGTAGGCCCGGGCTACCTGGAGCGGGGTGACCAGGAGGCTGCCCTGGCCGAAGGCCGCCTCCGGCTCCGGTCCGTCCTCGGCTGGCCGGGGCAGCGCCCCCGCGCTCTCTCCGGCGAGGCCGATGCCGCACGTCCGCCCCAGCCCGAGCCGTGACGCCCAGTCCCGCAGCCGGTCCTGGCCGAGCCTTTCCCCGAGTTCGACAAAAACGCAATTGCACGAGACGGCGAGGGCCTCTTCCACCGTCAGCGACCCGTGCCCGCCCGTGGCCCGCGCCGAGCAGCCCACCTCCCGACCGGCGACCCGAACCACGCCCCGGCACGCAAAGACCTCGCGTCGGTCGACCACCCCGGTCTCCAAGGCCGCCGCCAGCACCAGAGACTTGATGACCGACCCCGCCGGGTAGGGGCTGAGGGCCCGGTTCACGAGGGAACCGTCGGACCGGCCGAGGTAGTCGGCCACCCGCCCCTGGTCGTAGTCGGGCCGGCTGGCCAGGGCGAGGACGTCCCCCCGCCACGGGTCCATGACCACCACCGCCCCCCGGCGGACACCCGGGCCGCTGCCATCCATGACCTCTTCCACGGCCCGTTGGACCTCGGAGTCGATGGTCGTCACCAGGTCGCACGGCAGGGCGGTCCAGGGCGAGTCGCCGGTCCAGGCGAGCTTGCGCCACCCCAGGGAGGCTAGGGACTGGCCGCGGCCGTCCACGAAGAGGGCCAGGAGTTCGGGGCCACGGCCGCCCAGGTAGGAGTCCCAGGCCTTCTCCAGCCCGTCGCCGCCCGCTCCGTTCCAGTAGCCCACGGCGTGGCTGGCCAAGCCCTCCGGCCCGTAGCGCCGCTCGTCGGCCACCACGGCCAAACCCTCGAGACCCAAACCGGCGACGACGGCCGCCCGCTCCAGCGTGAGGCCTGTCACGACGAAGATGGGGCCACCCCCCGCCTCGAGCCGGGAGTCGAGTTCCGCGGCCTCGAGTTCGAGGAGCGCAGCCAGTTGGGCCGCCCGCTGGCTGCCCGGCGGGAAGAAAGCGGGGTAGACCGCGACCCGATAGGTCAGGAGGCTGTCGGTGAGAGGGACCCCGTCGCGGTCGAGGATCCGTCCGCGGGTGGGGCCGAGGGGAACGGTCTGGGCCCGCTGCAGGACGGCGGCCTCCGCCAGTTCGCGGTGCCGGACCAGCTGGACGAAGCCAAGCCGGACCGCCAGTCCGGACAGGGCCAAGGCGGTCAGGACGGCCAGGGCGAGGAGTCGTTTCCAGCGGAGAGCGGCCAGCCGTCGGCGCTGGCGGCGGGTACCGGCCACGTCATCCCACCTAAGGTCGATGTTTCCACCTTAGGCTACCCCTGCCTGGGGGGCGGGATGCGCCGGGCCCGGCTCGGACGAGGCCAACGAGCCGGCCTAGTTCCCGCCCTGGTACTTGGCCACCGCGCGGTTATGTTCCTCGAGCGTCCGGCTGAAGTAGTGTGACCCGTCGTTCTTGGCCACGAAGTAGTAGTAGTCGCTCTCGGCCGGGTACAGGGCCGCTTGGATGGCCGCCAACCCGGGGCTGCAGATGGGGCCGGGCGGCAGCCCCGCGTTGTTGTAAGTGTTGTAGGGCGAGACAACCTCGAGGTCCTTGAAGAGCAGGGGTTTCTCGGGCGGTTTGCCGATCACGTACCGCACCGTGGGACAGGCGTCAAGCTTGATGCCGACGCGGAGCCGATTGTGGTACACCGAGGAGACGACGGGGCGCTCCTCGGCCAGGACAGCCTCTTTCTCGATGATGGAGGCCAGGGTCAGGACCTCCAGGGGCGTCAGACCCAGCTCCTGAGCCCGGGCCAGGAATTCGGGCGTGAAGACCGCCACGGTCCTGCGGGCCATGGTCCGGACGATGGTCTCGGCCGTCGCCGACTCTTCGAAGAAGTACGTGTCGGGGAAGAGAACCCCCTCGTAGGGCTGGATGAACCGTGAGCGCTTCGCTGGAAGGAACGGGAACTCGCCGGCGGTATCCGCCCTCGACACGGCCTGGTCGAAGGCCTCCTTGGTCGCCAGCCCCTTCTCCACGAGCAAGGTCTCGATCTGGCCGAGAGTGTAGCCTTCGGGAATGGTCACGCTGATCTTCAGGACCTCGCCCCGCCCGATGCGGTGCAGGATGCTCCACGTCGACAGGCCTGGGCTCATCTCGTACTTGCCCACTTTCAGTTGGCCGTTCCAGCCGAGGAGGGCGCTCAGGGTGCGGAAAGCGAGCCGGTCGCGGACGAGACCGACCTCTTCCAGGCGGTTGGCGATGCTCGAGGCGCCTTCGCCTCCCGTTACCTCGAAGACAACCTTCTCGTGGGAGCCCAGCCGAGCCGGGGCCGAAGCCAACGCCAGACCGGACACACCCAGGACGATGGCCCCCGCCACGGCCAGGATGAGGTACCTGAGCCAGGGCGATCGCCGATTGACGTCAGCAAAACGCATGAGCCGGTCCCTCCGCCCGCGGCCAGGCCGGTCGCCCGCCGGCCGCCAGTGCCGTCAACATCGTTGCCGTATCGTTCTGTCGATTGTTCGAGTCGGGGTTCGCCTTTCCCTCCAGGAGGATTGCTCCTTGTTGCCCAGACCAGCGAGAGGCCCGCCCCTTG
>CALMHV010000122.1 GCA_937863905.1 uncultured Bacillota bacterium | reverse complement strand
GGCCGGTCATCCGCGCCGGGGCCGGTCATACGATTCACGAGCAGCGAGGCGACAGGGAGGCCAAGGGCCGTGGTCCACGACCGCATTCCCCGGGTGCTGTACGAACACCCCATCGTCGAGTACATCCCCCTCAGCGTTACGGACATCGCCCTCGGCGACATCCCGTCGGAACTGGCCTCAGGTGCCCGCCGGCGACGGCCGTCACTCCTTCCGCTGGTGGACGAGGCCTCCTGGCGCCAGGCCAGGGAGGACTTCGCCTTCGCCTTCCCGCCACTCTCGTCCTTGCCCGCCCTCACTTCCCCGCCGACCGGGCGTGGGAGTCTCGTCCTCTTGGCGCTGGGTTTCCGGGTCACCGCCGGCATCTACCGCGGTCGCAAGGCGAGCCTCCTGGTGGGCGCCATCGGTCCGGTCTGCCATCTCTTCACCGTCCCCGCGAAGTACTTCTACAAGCCGGACATCGACTTCGTCGCCTACACCGAACACGGGGCCTGCCTGGCCGAGGCCAAGGCCGTCGCGGTCGGAGGCTCGCCGGGCGGGGCTCCCTGACCGGGCAACGCCGGACCCCCGGAGGCTGTGCGCCATCCGGGGGTCCGGCACCCGACAAACCGCGGTTCTCTAGCAGTTGTCCGGTGGAGGAGGCGGTGGTGGCGGCGGCTCCTGCAGGCAGACATGCACCTGCACGAACTCCGTCACCTTCACGAAGAGCTCGATCACGATGCGCTGGTCCACGACCCGGTAGCAATGATCGTAGATCGGCTCGTAGTACTCCGGCATCGGGCACTCCGGCGTTTCGCGGATGAGGACCCATCCGACGTGCTCGATGGTCGGATGAATCTGCGCGGTCATCCCCGGCTCCGCGTTGGGCACCTCCACGAACGCGGTGAACGGGATGTCTACCGCCTGATGGCGCACCACGTCGTACGGACCGACGAAGAAGATCTGCTTGTGGACGGTTCCGTCGATCAGGACCTTGCCGTGGATGACCTCGGCCTCGAGGTCGGTGATCACGGCCATGATCTCCTGGATCTTCTTGGCCGGAACATCCAAGCAGACCTGGTCCTCGATCAGGACCTCCTTCGTGTTCTCCCCGGCCACGCGGCCGACCTTGATGAGCGGACCGTAGACATCCGTGCAGAGCATGGTCTGCGCCATCTCGGTCACCTTGACGAAGACGGAGAGGACCACCCTCTGGCTGATGTGGTCGCCCTCCAGGCGCCAACTCGTCTTGGTCACGGTCAACGACGCGTCCACATCCTCGCCCGGCTGAACACCGGGCAGCGGGACGACCACCGTGAACGGCACGTCCTCCGCCTCGTGGTATTCCTGATGGTCGAAGGCGCAGATGAAGTAGATCTGCTTGTGGAGCATGCCGTCGATAACGACCTGGTCCTCGCCGACTGTCGACGTGAACTCGCTGACCACGGCCCGTATCGCCCGGACCTTCTCGGCCGGACAAGGCAGGTCGAACAACGACTCGACGACCGAGCCGGTCGTCGTCTCGGCGACGACGCGCTGCAGCTTGTAGAGTGGTCCGGTCGTTCCCAGCACGACGTTGAGCTGCTCCGCCCGGGTCACCTTGACGAAGAAGACAATCATGACCCTCTGGCGGAGTTCGCTCGTCGGGAGAGTGCCGACGAGACGGAAATCCACGTCCTGGACGGTCGGATGCACTTGGCAGTGCATACCGGACAGAGAGCCCGGGATGCTCGCGGCGACGCTGAACGGGATATCTTCGGCCTGGTGGAAGACCTTGTTGTAGGGTCCGACATAGAAGATCTGCTTGTGGACCGTCCCGCGGATTATCGCCCCGTCCGTGACGGCTTCGCAGGAGAGCTCGGTGATCCGGGCCTGGATGTCCGCCACCTTCGTGGCTGGGTACTCAAGGTACACCGTTTGCTCGACAACGGTCTCAGCGACATCCTCGCCGACGACGACATTAGCCTTAACTAACATTTTGGCCACTACGTATTTCCCCCCTTCCCTGGTTCAGCCCGACCCCTTGTCTGTGGATCCCGGAACTTCGCCGGATGGGATCGTCGGCTGGGCTTTTCCCTGCTATAGCGCAGGTCGGTGCATCCTATGCCTGCCGGATGGGAGGGGTTACGTGAGGAAGGGAAAGCCTCCGGCGAACCCCGAAGCGGGGCGCGCCGGAGGCGGTCGAGCGAGCTTGGGAGCAGGCAGTCCCCGGCGGCTGCGGGCCGCCGGAACGCCTACCTGCCGATGAACAACTGGGTGAAGGTGATGCCGTACGGCCCGCCGGGGACCACGCCTATCCCGATGTGCGTGAACTCGGCGCGCAGGATGTTGGCGCGGTGCCCGGCGCTCCGCATGAGACCGTCGAAGGCCAGGGCCAGACTAGTGGCCGCGGCTAGGTTCTCCCCAGCCGCCCGGTAGGTGATGCCGTTGGCCCGCATCATGTCGAAGGGCGAGCCGTAGGTTGGCGAGATGTGGCCGAAGTAGTTGAGGGCCACCATGTCGGCGCTCTTCATCCTGGCCAGCCTGGTGAGAGCCGGGTCGACAATCAGGGCAGGCAGACCCACCTTGGCCCGCTCGGCGTTCACCAAGCCAACCATCTGCGACTCGAGATCCGAACGATACGACGGGACCGGAGTCGGCGTCGGGGTGGGCGTGGGCAATGGCGCCGGGGTGGGTGGCGGCGGAACCGGCGTGGGCTTGGGCGTCGGCACAGGCAGCGGAGCCGGCAGAGGCTTCTGGACCGGAGGCAGCGGTGTGACCGGGATGGTCACCCAGCCGGGAGTCCGGGAGGCCGTCCAGGAGCCGGAAGGCGCCGTCGTCCATAGCGTCTGGTACCCGGTCGGGGTCCAAACAAGAGTCATCTGGTAGACTTGTCTTCCAGCGGTGGGGGAGATGACGTGCGCCTCTGTGACGGGACCAAGGAACAAGCTGACCAGAAGGGCGAGGCAGATGACCGACGGGCCGAGACGCGACGCTCTGCGGGACGGATGTTTCATAAGATGGCCTCCTCTGGGAGAAATGGGTGGCCCGCTCTGGGCAGAAGCGCGAGAGACGGGCCAATGTGATTCTACACGCGTTATTGTCAACTTGCCAAACGGCATAATCCCTGCTTCACTTGGATGTGCGTGGCACGGAGAGCATTTATGTCAACTATACCCCGGAGGTTCCCTTTTCTGAGGGACTCGTCGCGCTCAGGGTCCCGTGGTAAGGTTCTCCTGCTCGCCC
>CALMHV010000121.1 GCA_937863905.1 uncultured Bacillota bacterium | reverse complement strand
GCCTGCTGGAGCACGGCCAGGTCCGCCGCGTTGGTCATATACAGGCTCTCCACCAGACAGGAAGGCATGTGCGCTTCGCGGGTGACGACGAAGTCCGCCCAGCGGACGCCGCCGTCGGGCCGGCCGAGACCGTCCAGCAGCCGGCTGAGGATGAACTCGGCCAGGGGGCGGCTCTGGGCGTAGTAGAAGTAGACCTCCGAACCACAGATGGCCGAGCGGCTGTTCGCGTTCAGATGGATGGAGACGAGGGCGTCGGCCCCGACGGAATTGGCCAGTTCGGGCCGCGCGTACTTGCCCGGGTTGTCCGCGGCGGTCTCCCGGGTGAGGGTGACTTCCGCCCCGTCGGCCCGCAAGAGTTCGGCCAGCTTAAAGGCGATCAGGGGGGTCAGGTCCGCCTCGCGCAGGCCCGGGACCATGGCCCCGGGGTCGCTGCCGCCGTGGCCGGCGTCGAGGACGATCTTCTTGCCGGTCAGGGCCGACCGGCCGACGTCCAGGACCAGCCCGTCCGAGGTCGTCTTGGCCTCGGCCGCCGACGGCCCCCGCAGCCCCAAGGTGAAGGTCACGGTCTGGCTCGGCTTGTCCTCGGCGTAGGTGATGTCCAGCACAAGGTCGTCACCGTAGGAGACGGTTCCGCTCTCCGCCAGCTGACCCCCGAGCCGGGTACCCGGGAACTGGAGGATGAGGCGCTCGGGACCGGAGGCGCGGCTGAGCGAGGCGCGGAGCGGGCGCCCCGCCCACAACGTGAGCCGGCCGCCCGTATCGAGGCGGTCGTACGCGAAGCCGGTGATGGTGACCGTCCCGCCAAGATAGACGACGATGTCGTTCCCATCCCGAATCACGTTGTAGGCCACCGCCGCCGGGCCGTCAAAGACGATGCGGGCGATGTCGGGATCCGTGTTGAACTGGCCGCTCCGCACCTGGGTGATGCCCATCTTGCCGACTTCGATGGTCCGCTCGGCGGCGGACATAGCCTCCATGGCCTTCGACAGGGTCGCCCGGCGCGCGTCCACAACCAGCCGCCAGGGATTCGAGGCCTCCCAGACGCGGTAGTCGCCAGGCCCGTTCATGTGGATGACGACGCGCTCCGACCCGGCCTCGTCCACGAACTCGACGCCGAGGACTTTGTACTGGATCTCGACGACGATGGCCGTCTGGCCGGGCTCGAACGTCGCGGGGAGGTCGCCCAGGCCGAGGGGTGGCGACGGGTCCCAGGTCGCCCACACCTCGTAGCGGACCGGCTCCTCGGTGTCGAAGACGATGCGGGCCCGCGAGGAGCCGCCCCCGAGGTCCTCGGTGAAGGAGCGTATCTGCTTCACTCCGGCGACCCCGACGGGAGTGGCCGCCGCTATCTCCAGCCGGGCGTCGGCGATGTCGATGAGCAACCGGTCGGGGTACTGTTCGTTCTTGGCCAGGGTCGAGACGCGGTACGGCCTCGGGCCGTTGGTGATGATGACGAACCTGGCCACGCCGGAGGTCTCCTGCCAGGAAAGCCCCTCCACGGCCGGGCCGATGTCGCCGGCGGGCCCGGTGGCGCCGTAGTCCACGGTCACCTGGCGTTTGGCCTGGTCCCAGAACACCGAGGCCCCCAGGCTCTCGGAGACGAAGCGAATCGGGACCATGGTCCGGCCGCTGACGAGACGGGCGGGGGCGTCGAGGGTGACCGTGCGGTCGCCGACCCGGGCTTGGGCGTCGCCGACCTTGATGACGATTGAGAGCGAACCTGAGGTGACCGTGGCGACCTGGGACGCTTGATCCCAGTCGACCTGGGCGCCGAGGTTCGCGGAGACGACGCGGAGGGGCACAAGGGTCCGCCCGTTGACGAGCATCGGCGGAACGTCGGTCTTGGTGAGGGCGCCGTTGATGACCAGGGTTATCTCTCCCGCCGCGGCCGCCTGGCCCGGGGCCAACGCCAAAGGCGAGACCACCGCGAGGAGGGCCAGGGTCAGGGCGAGAAGGCGGGCGAGAAGGCGGGCGAGACCGCGACCGTTCCGCAAGAGACCGCCCTCCTCCCCCACAAAAACGCGGCTAGCTGGGAGATTGCGGCCGGGTACCCGCAACTTGGCGGGTGGTCTTCGACCGGGCCCGACAGATTCCTTCACAAGTCGACTGTTCCGCGGCTGGCAACGGCAGGAAAGCGGCAGGCGGGAAGCGGGCTTAGCGGCCCTCAATGTAGTAGCGGAGGATCTCCTCCATGACCTCTTGGAGGTCGAGCTGGCGGACGAGGGTGCGGGCATCGCCGTGGGAGGTGATGTAGAGCGGGTCCCCGCAGAGAAGGTAGCTGGCTATCTGGGCCACCGGGTTGTAGCCCTTCTCCTGAAGCGCGAGGTAGACGCGCTGGAGGATCTCCCGTGAACTCGGCTCGCTTCCCGGCGTGTCGAGGGCGATGACCTTGGTTCTGTCCCGGTTGTTGCTGATGGGCACGGCGAACCGACCTCCCGGGTCCGATGCTCGGAGCGTTGCTCTTGGCTGGCTTGCCAGGAAGTTCGGCGCGGGCAACTGGCAATCCTCTGCCCGCCGGCACGGCGCGAGAAGGCAAATCGTGAGACGAAAGGAAAGGACGCCTTCCCGCCGGAAGGCGTCCTGATGTCTTTTGGTGGAGGCGGCCGGAATTGCACCGGCGTCCACAGGCGCGTAAGTAGCGGCGTCTACAAGGCTTATCCTCCAGGAATTTGTTTCGCCGTCTCCCGACCCCTAGAGGATCGGTCGGGGACGACTAGCCCGTTGGTGTCCCGGACGGTACCAGGCGACTCCGTCCAGTAAGCCCGCATCTTTGACGCCCTTGACGGACCCTACAGGCAGAAGTCCGGAGGACGTAGCCGCTACGCGGCGGCTAGAACGTAGTTATCGTTGGCTTTTTGCTTTTGTCCCGCGGATTTACGAGTCGCGGGGGCTCGACCTGCAGCCACTACCCACACCAACCCGTGTCGAGACTATTTCGCCCCCTTCAGTTGAAGCGTCTCATCCTTCAACCCCAAATCGACGAAAGGCCGGTTGAAGGATATTTAGCATACCACAAAGACGATGAGAAACAAGAGACTTCGGCAGCTAGTCCTCGTCTCCGCCGCTGTCTCCGCGGCCGCCGCTGTCTCCGGCGCCACCGCCGCGACCCCGTCCGCGCTGCCCGGTCGGCGCGACGCCCTCACGGCCGGTGAGCGCCCGTTCCATCGCGCGCTTCGCGTCGCGTTCGGCGAGATCTTGGCGCTTGTCGTAAGTGTGCTTGCCGCGGGCGACCGCCAGTTCGACCTTGGCCCGGGGACCGCTGAAATAGATGCGCAAGGGAACCAGAGTGTAGCCCTTCTCGCGGACCTTCTGAGTCAGACGCCGTATCTCCATCTTATGCAGGAGCAGTTTGCGCGGTCGCAACGGCTCGTGATTATAGCGGTTTCCCTGCTTGTACGGGGAGATGTGGCTTCCGACCATGAAGGCCTGCCCGTCCCTTATCTCCACGTAGCTGTCGCGAAGGCTGCACTGGCCGGCCCGCAGGGACTTGACCTCCGTCCCGACCAGGACGAGGCCAGCCTCATGCGTCTCTTCGATGTGATAGTCGTGACGGGCCTTGCGGTTCTCGGCCACGACTTTGACGGTGGACTCGGCCAAGAGAGCCTCACCTTCCCCGGTCGGGCGGCTCGGCCGCCCTCCGGCGCCTGCGTGGCGGCGGCCTCT
>CALMHV010000120.1 GCA_937863905.1 uncultured Bacillota bacterium | reverse complement strand
GAGATCGTTGACGTCCCCGTTGAAGAGGACCTCGACGGTGCGGCCGTCCGTGGCCCGGTGGACCACGCCCGGAAGATCGAGAACCTTAGCCTGCGCCTCGCCCTCGCCCTCCCGGCGAAAGACGACCTTGGCCTTCAGGAAGAGCCCGTGCCGGAGCTTATCCATGTCCTCTACCCGGAGGATGCTGCCCTCCTTGATGATGGCCACTCGGTGGCAGAACCTCTGGACCTCGCTCAGGACGTGCGACGAGAAGAAGATGGTGACTCCCCGCTGGTTTTCCCCGGCCAGGACCTCGAAGAGACGGGTCTGCATCAGGGGGTCAAGACCACTGGTGGGTTCGTCCAGGATGAGCAGCCGGGGCCGGTGGAGGAGGGCCTGGATGATGCCGACCTTCTTCCTGTTGCCCATCGACAGGGCGTGGATCTTCCGGTGCCGGTCCAGTTCGAAGATGTCGAGGAGCTCACTGGTGCGGGCCCGGTGTTCCCGGTAGCCTCCCGGATAGAAGCCGGCCGAGTACTGCAGCAGCGCTTCCGCGCTCATATCGTCGTAGTACCCGACTTCGCCGGGCAAGTAGCCGACATCGGCGCGAATCTTGGCGCTGTCCTCCACCACATCGAGGCCGAAGATCTTGGCCGTGCCGCCCGTGGGAAAGATGTAGTTGAGCAGGGTGCGGATGGTGGTGGACTTGCCGGCCCCGTTCGGGCCGATGAACCCGAAGATATCGCCCTCCTCGACGCGCAGGGTCACGTCTTCGATGCCGCGGGACTTGCCGTAGTACTTCCTGAGGTGCTCTATCTCAATGACAGCCAAGTGCCCATCCCCTCCTCGTGGGATGTTGACCACCCGGTCAACATCCGCGGTCATTATACTCTCGGTTGACCAGGTGGTCAAGTGGGAGTTTGGGCGATTGCCTGAGGATGACGACCCCTCGCCGTGGCCGGAAGCGGCGGTTCGCAGGACGGTGGCGCCGGCACGGCGAAACCGCTGGCATGACCAGGCTCAGGCGTGCCATGGTATACGCTCTGCTGGCCGCGGCCCTGTTCGGAGCGGCGACACCCGCCTGCAAGGTCCTCCTGTCGGGTCTCACGTCGTTCCAGCTCGCGGGGCTGCTCTATCTGGGCGCGGCTCTGGGCGTCGCCCCCGCGGCGTGGCGAGGAGGGGGTATCCGTCTACCGGCGAGAGGCGATAGACGAAATCAGGTCCGGTTGCTCGGCGCGGTCGTCGCCGGGGGCATCTGCGGGCCCGTGCTTCTGCTGTTCGGCCTTCGCCTCGCCGAGGCGGCCTCCGTCTCCCTCTGGCTGAACTTCGAGGTCGCCGCGACCGCCCTGCTGGGCGTCCTCGTCTTCCGTGAGCACCTGGGGTTGCCGGGCTGGGCCGGCGTGGCTTGCACGTTCGCCGGGGCGGTTCTCCTATCTCTGGGCGGCGGAACTGCGGGACTCGCGGCCGGCGCCCTCGTGCTCCTGGCGTGCCTGTTCTGGGGGCTGGATAACCACCTGACGGCCCTCATCGACGGCATCACCCCCAGCGAGAGCACCTTCTGGAAAGGGTTGGTGGCTGGTGGGGCGAATCTGGCCATCGGACTCGCCCTTGATCCCGTCGTCCCGGCCCTGCCGGTTGTCGTTGCTGCGCTGCTCGTCGGCGCGTGCGCGTACGGCGTGAGCATCGTCCTCTACATCACGTCGGCCCATGCCCTTGGTTCCACCCGCGCGCAGATCGTCTTCGCCAGCGCCCCGTTCTTCGGTGTCGTCCTCTCAGTCCTGTTTCTCAGGGAAGCGCTCACCTTCGTCCACCTGGGGTCGGGACTGCTGTTCGGTGCAGGCGTCGGCTTCCTTGCTCTTGAGCGCCATACACACGTTCACGGGCACGAGGCGGTCGAGCACGAGCATGAGCACGGGCACGAACAGCCGCACGAGGACGGGCATCACGATCACGAGCATCCCGACTTGGCCGTCTCGGGGCGACGCGGGCACCGGCACGGTCACGTGGCGGTGACGCACGACCA
>CALMHV010000119.1 GCA_937863905.1 uncultured Bacillota bacterium | reverse complement strand
GTCAGTCATGAGCCATGTTCGCGCCGCCTATCAATGAGGGGATGGAAAGGCGGTGCCCTGTCATGGTCGTCTTGAAGCTCAAGTCGCCCCTCGCCGCAGTCGCGCTGGCCCTGATCGTCGTGCTGGTGACCGGCCTGTCGCTCCTCCGCGTGGACACGGCCTGGGTGATGAGGTCGGAAGCCGTGGTCGAGGGCCAATGGGGCAGCGGGAGCGGCGAGTTCGGCCGCGGCGCCGGAGCCGACGGTCGGCCCCGGGGTCCCCAGGCCGTCGCGGCCGACGCGTCCGGGAACGTCGTTGTGGCCGATAGTCTCAACTACAGGTTGCAGATCTTCGACCGGCAGGGCCGTCTGCTCGAGGTTGTCCCCGTGCCCGCGGGGGCGGCTACCCCGCAGACCGAGGACGACCGGGCCGCGGCCTACGGGCTTCTCCGCCCGAGCCTCGACTGGGGCACCGGCTTCCGGCCCCGCCCCGAAGTGGTCGCTCCGGCCCGGTCTTCGGACGAGCCGGTCCCGGTCGCCAAAGACACGGGGGAGGCTTTGTCCGCCACCCGCCCCCCCTACGTCACGGACATCGACCTCTCCGCGGGCGCCTGGCGCGTCCGGAACGAGGCCGGGCGCATCGACCCTGGCGCCGGACCCGAGATCTACCTCCTGGCGGGCTGGGAAGGCATCGTGGCCGCCACTGACGCCGGCGGCAACCTGAGGTGGAGCCGGGACCTCTCCACCCCGGAGAGGTTCCTGAACCTTCCCGACCCGTCGCTGCCGAACGCGCCTCCCGAACCTGAGACGTGGGCGGGGTATCTCATCGACCTTGACACCTTCCCCGGCGACAAAGGTCTTCTCGTCTCAGGGTACGAACTCCAGCCCGACAAGCTGGTCTACTTCGTGCGCTTCCTCGAGGCGGCGGAGGCCGAGCCCCAGGACCTTGCCTCCTACGAACTGGTCCGCGACGGTTCGATCCGCATCGACGAGGCGGCGCCCATCGGCCTCGAAGTGGAGTCGGTAGCCGTGGCGGACAGCGGTCTTCTCTACATCGTGGCCGCGGGGCCGCCGACCGGAAGCCCGGCCGCCGAGAGCGGCGCCTCGCCTTTCGCCCGGGACATCTGGATCTACACGCGGGAAGGCCGGGAAAAGGGCAAGCTCCAAATCGACTGCGGGGTCTACACGCGCCACCTCCGTCTCGTCGGGGTGGACGCGCGCGGGCTCATCTACGCGCGTCTCGGTGGGCCGGGGACTCCGGGCACGCTGGCGGTCTTCGATGAGAAGGGCCGTCGAGCGGCATCAGCCGCCCTGCCCGAAGGGGTCGAGGCGGCCGACGCCTACCTCGCCCGGGACGGAACACTCTACGTTTCCCTGGCGACGGCCGAGGGCTACCAGGTCGTCCGGTTCGAAGTTCGCGGCCACAGCCGGCTGGTGTGGCGCTGGGCCGGTCACCACTGATTCAACCGACCGGGGCCGTCGAGGCAGGAGTTGACGGCCCGGACCCTAAAAGGCAGCCGGGACCGGCCCGAGCCGGAATCCGGACCCCGCGGGTCGGGAGGCCGGCTCTCACAGGAGGACATCCTTGGACAAGCTTGTCGAATGCGTCCCCAATTTCAGCGAAGGCCGCCGGCCGGAGGTCTACGGCGCCATCGCCGCCGCTGTCTCCGCCCGGTCCTCGGAAGGAGTCCGCCTCATCGACACGGCGCCTGACTCCGACCACAACCGGGTCGTCATCACCTTCGTCGGCCCGCCCGAGGCCGCGGCCGCCGCGGCCTTCGATGCCTGCGAGGTCGCCACGCGCCTCATCGACCTGGGCCAGCACCAAGGCGACCACCCTCGCATCGGAGCCACGGACGTGGTCCCCTTCATTCCCCTTCGGGGTCTGACAATGGCCGAGTGCGTGACGCTCGCCCGGGACCTCGGTCGCCGCATCTCCGCCGAACTGGCCATTCCCGTCTACCTCTACGAGGAGGCGGCCCTGCGTCCCGAGCGGCGGAGCCTGCCCGACATCCGCAGGGGCCAGTATGAAGGTCTCAAGGTGGAGGTAGGCCGCGACCCGGGCCGCGCTCCCGACTTCGCCCCGGCCGGTCCGCTCCGGCTCCACCCGACCGCCGGGGCCACCGTGGTCGGAGCCCGTTGGCCGCTCATCGCCTTCAATGTCAACCTGACGACCCCCGACCTCGCGGTCGCCCGCGAGATAGCCAGAGCCGTCCGGGAGTCTTCCGGCGGGCTACCGTGCGTCCGGGCCATCGGCGTCTTCCTGGCTGGGACAAGCCAGGCCCAGGTGTCCATGAACCTCACGAACCACCGCGTCACGCCAATCCACAGAGCTTTCGAGGCCGTACGGCAGGAGGCCGAGAAGCGAGGCGCCGGCGTGTCCGGAAGCGAAATCATCGGGCTGGTTCCGGCCGAAGCCATGGCCGAGGCGGCGGCGCACTTCCTCAAGGTTGAGGGGTTCGGTCCGAGGCAACTCCTGGAGAGCCACCTCTAGCGTGACGGCGAAATGACGAAGGAGATGCGCCCGATGAGCGATGGGGTTCTCCTGGACGCCACCGCCGGTCTGTCCCGTGACCAGCTCGTCCGTTGGCTCGGCGATGCCGCCAAGCTATGGTTGGCCCATGATGGCCTTTGGTTCCGGGCCGTTGAGGGCGCCGGCGGTCTTGAGGAGGCCATCCGCTGCGACGAGGCGGCCATGTCGGCCTGGACGGTGCTTGAGGCCAAACGCATCAGGGAAAGACTTAGCCTGCCCTCCGACGGGGGCCTTGGGGCCCTGGAAACCGCCCTGCAGGCCCGTCTCTACGCGCTCTTGAACCGCCAGTCCATACGACGCGAGGGCGAACGGCTGGTCTTCACGATGCACACTTGCCGGGTCCAGGACGCCCGTAACCGCCAGGGTCTGGCGCCCTTCCCGTGCCGGAGCGTCGGCCTGCCGGAGTACGCGGGCTTCGCCGCCACCATCGACCCTCGCCTCGTGGTGACGTGCCG
>CALMHV010000118.1 GCA_937863905.1 uncultured Bacillota bacterium | reverse complement strand
CGCTGATCTCAGCCGTGCAGGAGCGGGCTCACTTTCTTGTAGACGGCGAACGTGATGAGCGAGTTGATGGTTCCTTTGACCAGGTTGAAGAGAGTGACCGTCTTCAATGTCGCCGGAATGGCCGCCGGCGGGATGCCGTAGGCCGGCAGGAAGACGAAGTAGTTGAGGACGGCCATCACCGCGACCATCGAGACGAGTCCGGCTCCCAGACCCAGGAGCGCTCCCCGCCGGGAATGGACGCGGGCGTAGACGACGGCCGCGACGAGGACGAAGGCCAGGCTGCAGGCCAGGTTGGCCGCGGTGCCGAGGAACCCGGCCTCGTCCTTTCCCGAAAGGAGGAAGATGATGCCCTTGACGAGAGCGATGGCCGCCCCGGCGAGCGGTCCCATGGCGAAGCCGCCGATGACGGTCGGCACGTCGCCAGGGTCGTACTGCAGGAACACGGGGAAGTAGGGCAGGTTGAACTCGGCGTACATGAGGGCGAAGGCCACGGCGCCCAGCATCCCGACGCGCACCAGGGTCTTGGCTCCCCAGCGGGCCGACGTGCGGCTGGAACTGGCTGAAAGCATCAACGGATCCTCCTCGGCTGGACGGGCTGATCAGCTCCCGAAAGAGAAAGCGCTCCGAGTGGCAAACCCTCGGAGCGCAAGATGAACGGCCATAATGAGCAGGCCTTCCTTCTCCCATCCAGACTTTACTGTCGGCTCCGGAATCCCACCGGCTCGGCCGCCGTCAAGCGGTTCGCGGGCTTGTCCCCGGGCGCCTGAGCGCCCCGGGCATCACCGCCGGTCGGGAATTGGACCTTCCGGTCCTCACCCGGCCCCGAAGGAAGCTGACTTCCGCGTATTCAGTTCGAACGCTACCGATTCTACCAGGCCTGAAGCTTGCGTTCAAGTCGAACCTTTCGGCCGTCGGCGCTCCTTCGCGCCCGGCTAATCAGCCTGAGGTCGGCGGCGTCCCTGACTCGTCCTCCGACGGCAGGGTGCGGATGACGGCCGGCGCTCCGCACAAGGGACAATGCCTGGGCGGCATGGGCGTCGGGATGACCTCAGGGAACCGGTTTCCACAGCTTTTGCACAAGAACACGTTACATCCCCCCTCTTCGGGGATAGGATGCCCCGCCGGTCCGCCCCGCTTCCGGTGTCCGGCAGGAAACCGCTCAACGCGGGGGAAGCGAGCCGCTACGACGGCCCGTGGGTGGTGGCACCCTTGTCGATCTCACCTTCTTTTGTTCTTCTCGCTCGACACGGTGGGGAAGGGATTCCCGTCGTCCACTCCGGTCGGGATGAGGCCGGGCGCCTGGCGGCCGTGGAGCTGGCCCGGTTCCTGTCGCGATTGGGCCGGTGCCGCGTGGCCGTGCTCGGGGCCAAGCCGGCGGCCGGACCGTGTATCGAACTGGTGGACGGTGGTCCGGGTGTGCCGGCCGGTGGTCCGGGCGTCGATGCCTTTCGCCGGACGGTCGCCGCGGGCGGCGTGACCATCGAGTCGGCCACCGGACGAGGTCTGCTCTTTGGGGCCTATGACCTTCTCGAGGACCTCGGTTGCCGCTGGTACTACCCGGGGCCGGTGGGTGAACGGGTGCCGGTGGGCGATGAGGTCCGTCTCCCGCACGGGGTCAAGGTTTCCGGGGCCGCTCTGCCCGGACGGTCGCTCATCCTCGGACACGACCTCTACCTCGCCGACGCCGAGGGCTGGGTGGAGTGGGCGGCCAGGAACCGGCTGAACAACGTGTTCCTTCATGAGTTCCCGCCCCCCGTCTTCGGGGGCCGGCCGTCCCGCTACTGGCGGGAGGCCCTGGCCAAGGTCGCGCCCCTGGCCCGACGCCGGGGGCTCACCGTCGAGTTCGGCGGCCACGGGTTGGCCGCGCTCCTGCCGAGGTCGCTCTTCCGGTCGCACCCCGACTTCTTCCGCCACGATGGCCGCCGCCGCACCCCCGACCACAATCTGTGTCCGTCCAGCCAGGGCGGTCTCGACGTCATCCGGCAAAAGGCCCGGGCCTACTTCGAACTGCATCCGGGCGCCGACGTCTACCATCTCTGGCCGGACGACATCGTCGGCGACGGCTGGTGCCGGTGTCCCGGCTGCGCTTCCCTGTCCGCCTCCGACCAGGCCCTCCTGGCCACCAACGCCGTGGCCGAAGTCCTCGCCGAGGTGGCGCCAGGCGCCCGCCTGGCTTTCCTTGTCTATCACGACACCATCGAGCCGCCCCGGCAGGTCCGGCCGCGGCCGAACGTCGCGCTCCTCTACGCCCCCCGCGAACGCTGCTACGCCCACGCTCTTGATGACCCGGCTTGCGGCGTGAACCGCGGCTACTACGGTCACCTCGTCGCCGGGGTGGAGGCCGCGGCCGGGGAGCGTCCGGCCGGCGGGGAGGCCGAGGCCGGAGCCCGGGCCTCGGGTCAGGCCCGCGTCTTCGAGTACTACCTGGACGCCGTCCTCTTCAAATCGATGCTGCCGCCCCTGTCCCGGGTGATGGCCCGGGACCTTTTGGCCTACCGGCGGGCGGGCGCCGGGACCGTCGGGGCGCTCATGACCTCCGACCGCCCCTGGGTCTCGGTCTCCCCGAACCTCTGGCTGTTCGCCCGGCTGACCTGGGACCCCGAGGCCGACCTTGCGGCGTTGGCCGCGGACTTCGCCGGCGGCCGGCTGGGCTCGTCAGGTCTGGCCCGCTACTTCGGCCTTGTCGAGGAGGCCTTCGCGAAGCTTCTTGAATTGGACGGCCAGGCGGGTGCCCTGCGGATGCCCGGCCTCGGTCTTCTGGACGCCCCACCGCTGGACACCCTCGATTTCCTGGACGGCCCGTCCCGAGCGAGGGAGGGCAAGCTGCGCCAATTGACGGAGGCCGCCGACCTTGTGGAGGAGGCCGTCTACTTGCTGGCGCAGTCCCTGCCCCAGGCGGGGGCCGGCGGGAAGCAGG
>CALMHV010000117.1 GCA_937863905.1 uncultured Bacillota bacterium | reverse complement strand
AGACCCGGAGGGCCTCGGTCGCGCCGGCGATGCCGTCGTCCGGAGACGGGGCTGCCGCGCCGGCGATGCCGTCGTCCGGAGAAGGCGCTGCCGCGCCGGCCACGGCCACGTTGACCTGGCGGACAAGGTCGAAGAGAGCGGCCACGGCCCCCGCCGTGTTGAGATCGTCGTCCATGGACGCCTCGAACTTGTGACGGGCTTCCGCCGCCGCCACCGCCAGACCGCCGGGAGCGCTGTCCGGGGGCGCGGGCCGGCACGCCCGCAGCCTCGAGGCCGCCTCGTTCAGACGGCGCCAGGCTCGCCGGTTCTCCTCGAGCAGTTCGAAGTCAAAATCGAGGGCCTTCCGATAGTGAGCCCCGAGGAGCAGGAGGCGGACGGCTCCGCCAGGGACCCGGTCCAAGACCTCTCGTAGGGTTACCGTGTTCCCCAGGGACTTCGACATCTTCTCTCCCCGGAGGTTGAGCATCTCGTTGTGGAGCCAGTTCCGGCAGAAGACCTGCCCGGTGTAGGCCTCCGACTGGGCGATCTCGTTCTCGTGGTGCGGGAAGATGAGGTCGGTACCCCCGCCATGGAAGTCGAACCCGGAACCCAGGTACTTGAGGGCCATGGCCGAGCACTCGATGTGCCACCCCGGCCGTCCCGGACCCCAGGGGCTCGGCCACGAGGGTTCGCCCGGCTTGGCCCGCTTCCAGAGGGCGAAGTCGGACGGGTGTCGTTTGGTCACGTCGACCTCGACCCTGGCCCCGGCCTTGACGTCCTCCGGGGAACGGCGGGAGAGCCTACCGTAGCCCGGGAAGCTCGAGACGTCAAACCAGACGTTGCCCTCGCTTTCGTAAGCCGACCCCCGCTCGACAAGGCCCCGGACGACCTCGACGATGTCATCGATGTGGTCGGAGACCCGCGGGTTGACGTCGGCCCGCTTGACTCCGAGACGTTCCATCAAGTCGAGGTACTCGTCGCTGAAGGCCCGCGATATCGCCAGGGCGTCCCGGCCGGTTTCCTGAGCCTTGGCGATGACCTTGTCGTCGATGTCGGTGAAGTTCTGGACGAGGAAGACCTGGTAGCCACGGTACTCCAGGTAGCGACGGACGACATCCCAGAAGACGCTCGGACGAGCGTGGCCGATGTGGGTGTCGGCGTAGGGAGTGACCCCGCAGACGTAGATGCGGACCCGGTCACCCCGGGTCGGGGTGAACTCGTTCCGGCGGCCCGTGAGAGTGTCGAGAACCCTGATGGCCATTGCCCATGCCTCCCGCTCCGGGGTCCGGACCCTCTGGCCCGTCGGCCCATCCCGTTCCCCGCTCCGAATAACAATCCTTCCCGAGACCGGGGCCCGGCGGCGGCACGGACGGGAGGAGAAAGGCGCGGCCTACGTTCGAGCAGGACGGTTGACTCGCGGGGCCAAGTGTGCCCACTATTGTTTGACCGGTCCTTACGGTGGGAACCAGGCGCGGGCGGGAGGGCGAGGTCGCGGTGAAGCGAGTCCTGGTAGCCATGAGCGGCGGGGTCGACAGTTCGCTGGCCGCCGCCCTCTTGGTCGAGGCCGGCCATGAAATCGTCGGCGTGACGATGCGGCTCGTTGACGACGAGGCCCGCCCCGGAACCTCCAAGGTCTGCTGCACGACGGAAGCGGCCGAGGGAGCCGCCCGTGTCGCGGCCCACCTTGGCATCCCCCACTACGTCCTGGACCTTCGCGCTGAGTTCAGGCAGGGAGTGATCCAGCCTTTCATCCGGGCCTACCTCGCCGGGCGGACACCCAACCCCTGCATCGACTGTAACCGGGCGGTCAAGTTCGGGGCCCTGCTCGACCGGGCCCTGGCCTACGATTGCGACCATGTCGCCACTGGTCACTACGCCCGGACCACAGGCGGCGAGATGGGCGGTCTGCCCGCGCACCGGCGCCTGCTTTGGCGGGGCCTGGACAAGAGCAAAGACCAGTCCTATGTCCTCTATGGTCTCGGCCAAGACCAGCTCGCCCGGCTTCTCTTTCCCCTCGGAGGCCTGACCAAGACGGAGGTCCGGGCGATGGCTCGGTCCCGCGACTTGGTCACCGCCGACCGGCCCGAGAGCCAGGAGATATGCTTCGTGCCGGATGACGACTACCGCGCCTTCCTCCGCCGGCAGGTCGGCCGGGCGGACCTCGAGCCCGGGCCTATCGTCACCAAAGACGGCGACGTGGTCGGCCGGCACGGCGGTGTCGCCCTGTTCACCGTCGGCCAGCGGCGGGGTCTCGGCGTCAGCCGACCGGGACCCTGGTACGTGACGGCCCTCCTGCCTCGCGAGAACGCGGTCGTCGTCGGCCCGGTGGAGGAACTCTTCGCCCTGAGTCTCGAGGCCGACGACCTCAACTTCATCCCCTTCGACTGGCCGGACGGACCCCTGCAGGCCACAGCCAAAGTCAGGTACCGCGGGCCCGCGGCGCCCGCCCGGGTCACGCCCCTCCCGGGGCGCCGGGTGAGGGTCGAGTTCGACCAGCCGCAGCGGGCCATCACGCCAGGCCAGGCCGTCGTCTTCTACGACGGTGACAAGGTCGTCGGCGGCGGGGTCATCCGCCCAGCGGAGCCCGGCCCACCGTGGCCACCCCTCGGCAACCGGTAGCCGCAGATTCCCTTGTCAACACGGAAAGGGCTGCGTATAATGGTCAAGGTCAGTCAAGGTCAGACCCCACCTCCGGGCGAGAGGAGATGCGACACCGTGCCCCTCACCCTGGCCGACGCCATCGAAGCCTACCTGCTCCAACTGGTCGAGGCCCGGAAGGCGATGCTCGAGGTCAGCCGACGCGAACTCTCCGAGAGATTTAGCTGCGCTCCGTCACAGATAAACTACGTGCTGGAGACGCGTTTCACCCCGGAACGCGGTTTCGTCGTCCGGAGCCGTCGGGGCGGCGGCGGCTGCATCTTCATTGTCCCGGTCACCCACGACGGGGCGACCGACCTTCTCCGAGCGGCCTACCAACAATCCTCGCGAGGTTTGACTCCCCTCCAGGCCCAGCACCTCGTTCGCCTGCTCGCCGGGCAGGGGATAGTCACCGAACGGGAGGCCACACTCATGGAGGCCGCGGTCGGGAGACCCCTTGTCAGCGCACCGGATGACAGCGATGGCGTCCTTCGTGGCCGGCTCATGCAGGCCATGCTCAAGAGCCTCATGTCACGGGCCTAAGGAGGCCGGACCATGCTCTGTCAGGAGTGTCGGAAGCGGCCGGCAACCGTCCATGTGACCCGCATCGTGAACGGCCGGAAGACGGAGACCGATCTCTGCGAGGAATGCGCCCGCGAGCAGGGGGAATTGCCCTTTCTCGCCGAGTCCCAATTCTCCATCCAGAGTTTCCTGGCCGGAATTCTGGAACAAGGAGCGCAAACCCAGGCGTCCGTCAAGGCGGGAGCGGCCCAGCGCTGTCTGAACTGCGGATTGACCTACCGGGAGTTCGCCCGGGCGGGTCGGCTCGGCTGCTCGCACTGCTACGACCAGCTTGGCGACCGCCTGGAACCCGTCCTGCGTCGCATCCACGGGGCCTCGCAGCACACCGGGAAGGTGCCGGCCCGCAGCGGCGGGACCATCAAGGCACGCCGGGACCTCCGCGAACTCCGGGAGAACCTGGCCAAGGCGGTCGGGACCGAGGACTTCGAATTGGCGGCCAAGCTCCGTGACCAGATCCGGAAGCTTGAGAAGGAACTGGAGTGATGGACATGTCCCCATCCGCCGACCTGACGACCAAGGCCCTCAGCCGCTGGATGGAGGCCGAGGGGCCCGAGACCGATACCGTTATCTCCAGCCGCGTCCGTCTGGCCCGCAACATCGAGGGCATGCCGTTCCCCCACCTGATGACGGCCGAGCAGGCCGCCCAGGTCATCGGCATGGTCGGCAAGGCCTTCCGGTCGGCCGAGGCGTCCAAGGCCGACCTGTCAGGCTGCGAACTGGTCCGCATGTCCGAGTTGTCGCCCCTGGACAGAGCCGTTCTGGTCGAGAAGCACCTCATCAGCCCCGACCTGGCCCGGGAAGCCGAGAAGGGCGCGATGGTCGTCGGGGTTGGTGAGGCCGTCAGCGTCATGGTCAACGAGGAAGACCACCTGCGTATCCAGTGCCTGTTCCCCGGCCTGCAGCTCGGGGAGGCCCTCACCCTAGCCAACCGGGTGGACGATCTCCTGGAGAGCAAGCTGGAGTACGCGTTCGGCGAGCGCTGCGGGTACCTGACCGCCTGCCCCACCAACGTGGGGACGGGCCTCAGGGCCTCGGTCATGGTCCATCTGCCGGCCCTCGTCATCAACAACCAGGCTGGCCGCGTCCTTTCGACAGTGGTCAAGCTGGGGTTTCTGGTGCGCGGGCTGTACGGCGAGGGCACCGAGGCCGCCGGCAACATCTTCCAGGTCTCCAACCAGGTCACCTTGGGTCAGTCCGAGGCCGAGACAGCCGAGAACCTGAGAAACGTGGTGGAGCAGGTCATCGGACAAGAGAAGCACCTGCGGCAGAGCCTCTTGTCGGAGATGCGGGACCAGGTCGAGGACAAGGC
Organism: uncultured Bacillota bacterium; assembly: GCA_937863905.1. Taxonomy (GTDB): domain Bacteria; phylum Bacillota; class Sulfobacillia; order UBA995; family UBA9673; genus CALMHV01. The sequence continues at coordinate 5,464 of CALMHV010000117.1, read as the reverse complement.
GGGCCGGGCCTACGGGACGCTCCTCTGGAGCCACGTCATCTCCTCCCAGGAGGCCATGCAGCTCCTGAGCGACGTGCGTCTGGGCGTGGAACTCGGGTTGCTCAAGGGTGTGGAGCGCCGCGTCCTCAACGAACTCCTGGTGGCCATGAGACCGGGGTTCCTGCAGAAGCTGGCCGGGCAGGAATTGGACGCGCGTGAGCGGGACATCAAGCGGGCGGACCTTCTCCGCTCGAAGCTGGGGAACTGAGAGGAGGATACTGGTTATGTCTCTGGGACGGTACACGGAAAGAGCGCAGCGGGTCGTCATCCTCGCCCAAGAGGAGGCCAAGACCCGCCAGGAGACCGTCGTCGGGACGGAGCACCTGCTCCTGGGCCTGCTCCGGGAGGGGGAGGGCGTCGCGGTCAAGGTCCTCCAGGCCCTTGGCGTGGATCTGGACCGAACGCGGGCCGAGGTGGAACGACTCATCGGCGCCGGCGGCGGAGGCCGCCCGCAGGGTCCGGTGGAAGGGGTCGTGCTCACGCCCCGGGCCAAGAAAGTGGTCATGGAGATCGCCCCCCGCGAGGCCCAGAACCTGGGCCACAACTACGTCGGGACCGAGCACCTGCTCCTGGCCCTGCTCCGCGAGGGTGAAGGCATCGCGGCCAAGGCCCTCGAGGGGATGGGCGTCGATCTCGAGCGGGCCAAGGGCCTGGTAGCGCAACTCCTTTCCGGGCCCTCGCTGGCCCAGACCTTTTTCCCGGCCGGTGGCGCGCCTTCCGGCGCGATGGGACAGCCGGGTCGCGCCGCCGCCACAGGTCGGCGCGGGCCCCATGCCTCCAAGACATCCACCCTGGACCAGTACGGCCGCGACCTTACGACCATGGCCCGGGAGGGCAAGCTCGACCCGGTCATCGGTCGCGAGAAGGAGATCGAGCGGGTCATCCAGATCCTGAGCCGGCGGACCAAGAACAACCCGGCCCTCATTGGCGAGCCCGGCGTCGGCAAGACGGCCATCGCTGAGGGCCTGGCTCAGCGCATCGTGGAGAACCGCGTGCCTGAGATCCTCAAAGGCAAGCGCGTGGTCACCCTGGATCTGCCGTCCCTGGTGGCCGGTTCGAAGTATCGCGGGGAGTTCGAAGAGCGGCTCAAGCGGGTCATGAACGAGATCCGGGCTACCGCGGGCGAGATCATCATCTTCATCGACGAACTCCACACCATCGTGGGAGCCGGCGCCGCCGAGGGGGCCATCGACGCCTCCAACATCCTCAAACCGGCCTTGTCGCGCGGCGAACTCCAATGCATCGGCGCGACCACCCTCGATGAGTACCGCAAGCACGTGGAAAAGGACCCGGCCCTCGCGCGCCGGTTCCAGCCCATCGTCGTCGAGGAACCATCGGTGGAGGAGACCCTCGCCATCCTGAAGGGCCTGCGCGACAGGTACGAGGCGCACCACGGGGTGGAGATCACGGACGAGGCTATCGAGGCCGCCGTCCGCCTCTCCGACCGGTTCGTCGCCGACCGCTTCCTCCCCGACAAGGCCATCGACCTCGTCGACGAAGCCGGCTCCCGGGTGCGGCTGCGCGCGTTCACCGCCCCGCCCGACCTCAAGGACTTGGAACAGCAGTTCGAGGAGGTCGCACGAGAGAAAGAGGCCGCCGTCTCGGCCCAGGAGTTCGAGAAAGCCGCCGGCCTGCGGGACAAGGAGCGCCAGCTTCGCGACCGGCTCAAGACCGAGAAAAGAGAGTGGGAAGAGACCAAGGTCCGGCCCAAGAGTGTCGTTACGGCCGAAGACATCGCCCACATCGTCTCCTCGTGGACGGGTATCCCGGTGACGCGGCTCGAGGTCGAGGAGTCAAAGCGCCTCCTCAACCTCGAGGAGGTTCTTCACGAGCAGGTCATCGACCAGGAGGACGCCGTGAAGGCCGTGGCCAGGGCCGTCCGTCGCGCCAGGGCCGGCTTCAAGGACCCGAGGCGGCCTATCGGTTCGTTCATCTTCCTGGGTCCGACCGGGACGGGCAAGACCCACCTGGCCCTAGCTCTGGCCGAGGCCCTCTTCGGCGACAGGGACGCCGTCATCCGCATCGATATGTCCGAGTACATGGAGAGGCACAACGTCTCCCGTCTGGTCGGCGCGCCTCCGGGGTACGTCGGCTACGAGGAAGGCGGCCAACTGACCGAGCAGGTCCGCCGGCGCCCGTACTCGGTCGTGCTCTTCGACGAGATTGACAAGGCCCACCCAGAGGCCTTTGGCCTACTCCTCCAGATCCTTGAGGACGGCCGGCTCACCAACGCCCAGGGCCGCGCCGTGGACTTCCGTAACACGGTCATCGTCATGACCGCCAACATCGGGGCCCACCTTATCACTAAGGAGGGCGGTCTCGGCTTCAAGGCCGGAGGGCGCGCCGCGGCGGTGGACTACGAGGTCATGAAAGAGCGTCTCATGGAACAGGTCAAGCGCGACTTCAGACCGGAGTTCCTGAACCGCGTGGACGACATCATCGTCTTCCGGCCGCTCGAAGTGGAGCACCTGGTCCAGATTGTGGGCTTGATGCTCCGCGATGTGGCCAACAGGCTCCTGGAGATGGGCATCGAGTTCGAGACAACGGAGAAAGCCAAGGCCAAGCTCGCCGAGGAAGGGAACGACCCCACCTACGGCGCGCGGCCACTCCGGCGGGCCGTCGTCCGGCTCATCGAAGACCGGCTTTCCGAGGAGTACCTGAAGGGGCGGTTCAAGTCCGGCCGCAAAGTCCGGGCAGACTACGAACCCGAGAAGGGTTTCACCTTCGAGGACGTGGGCGCGGCGGCGGGGTCCAAGACGCCGGCCGAGCGCGGGTCGGCTGGCCCGACTGGCGCCGCCGGCGACGCCCCCCGTCCGGGCGGAAAGGAGCAACCTCGATCGAGCAAGGAGACACCGTCGGCGACGTCGGGAACCTAGAGCCTCACCCGCTGCCTGACCAGCGCGACCCGGCCGGCAGGCAGGCTCTGTCACGGCCCACCGGGGACGGGCGGAGAGCGTCCCCGGGGCGCGCCGCCGCCTCCGGACGGCGCCAGCACCCCCGGGCCGACCTCATCAGCACGGTACGCCTGGTCGCTCCCGGCACGCCTTTGCGCGAAGGCATGGACGGCATCCTGCGGGGTCATACCGGCGCGCTCATCGTGGTCAGCGACGCGCCCGAGGTCCTGGAACTGCTGGACGGAGGGTTCAAGCTGAACGCCCCGTTCTCGCCGGCCGCGCTGTACGAACTCTCCAAGATGGACGGGGGCATCATCCTCACGCGCGACGCCTCCCGCATCCTCTACGCCAACGTCCAGCTCAACCCGTCCCCCGCCATCCCCTCCCAGGAAACGGGTATCCGTCACCGCACGGCTGAGCGCATGTCGCGTCAGACAGGAGAGCTCGTCATCGCCGTCTCATCCCGGCGCAGCGTCATCACGGTCTACCGGGACGGGCTCAAGTACAGCCTGCGTGACATCGGCTTCATCCTGGAGAAGGCCAATGAGGCCGTAGAGGTTCTAGAGCGATATCGCGTCATCTTGAACGAGGTCCTGGCCGCGCTTACCGCCCTTGAGTTCGAGGACCTCGTAACCGTGTCCGACTTCGCCACCGTCTTGCAGCGTTCGGAACTCGTGCTCAACGTGGCCGAGGAGATCGAGGCCTACGCGGCCGAACTGGGCGCCGAGGGGCGCCTGGTGAGCATCCAGATGAGCGAGGTCGTCCCGGCCGTGCGGGCCAACGCCCTCCTGGTGGTGCGCGACTACTGGAACGGGCCGCGCGAGTGTGAGGCTGAGGACGTCCACGCGCGACTGCGGTCGTGGTCGGCCGAAGGTCTCCTCGACCTGGAGGACGTCGCCAAGCTCATGGGGTACCCTGGTGGGGAGACCGGAGTGAGCATGCCTGTCAGCCCGCGCGGATACCGCATCCTGCACGGTATTCCGCGGCTGCCCGGTTCGGTGGTCGAGAACCTGGTCGCCGCGTTCGGAAGCCTCCAGCGCGTCCTGGGGGCCACTCACGCCGAGTTGGATGCGGTCGAAGGGATTGGCGAGGTGCGGGCGAGGGCCCTCAAGGAGAACCTCCGGCGGGTAAAGGAGCACACCCTTCTCGGACGCACGCCCAACTAGCCGCGGCGCGGGCCGACCGGCGCGGCCGGACGGTGGTGCCCGAGCCGGACTAGCAGAAGTAGAACGGACCCAGGGCCGACAGGCGGTTATGCTCCCGCTGGAGAACCTCGCCGAGGTCGAGCTTCAGAACCTCGCACAGGCCGGCCAGGTAGAGGAGTTGGAGGCCGACCTCGCTCTCGAGGGTCTCGCGGCAGCCCTCGCAGAGGGTCCCCTTCACGTGGGTCTGCATGTGTTGGACCAGATCGCGGTAGCCGGAATTGTCGGGGACTTTCTGCCTGGCCGCGCTGACCTGCACGCAGCCGCAGGACGTGACGGCTTTGGCCACCGCCCGGTTGGTCCTGGCTCCGGCTTCCTGAAGCTTCGACATGACATCGAGCACGCTTCTGTGCCTCGCCAGGTACTTGCCGACTGTCTCCTGGAATTCGCGACAAAGAAGGTCCGCCATCTCCTGGCCTCTTTCCCACAATGGTCCCGGGCTGGAGCGGGATGACGCCCCTGGGCGTCCCACGGTTCAAAGGCCCGGAAATCGAAGAAGAGTAATTGGTGGATGCAGGGGGATTCGAACCCCCGACCTCCTACATGCGAAGCAGGCGCTCTCCCAGCTGAGCTATGCACCCACACAAAGATGGCAATTCTGTAGTTTCGAAGGAGCCACGGTGGCAGCCCTAGATAGCGGCCAGAGCCTGCGCTTGGAATTGTACCCGACGCCCGCTCCACCGTCAAGCGAGCCGGGGGCTCCGGCGAATCGCCGACCGGAGCGGAGTAGAACGCGAAACTGCGGGCGGAAAAGAGTTTGACACACTTAGAAACCCATGGTATGATTACTATTTTCTTGACGGGCTGTGCCCAGTTATGATAAGCTACTGGGTAAGTGTTTGTTGTTCCGGACGGGCTCTATGGGGGTGAGGCACCGTGTTCAGCGTGGGCGACAAGGTCGTCTACCCGATGCATGGAGCCGGGGTCATCGAAGCCATCGAGGACCGGGAGATTCTCGGAAGGCGCAAGACTTACTATATAATGCGCCTGCCGCTTGGGGACATGAAAGTGATGATTCCTACGGACAACGTCGTGGAGATCGGCCTGCGGGACATCATTGACCGAGACGAGGTAAAACAGGTCATCGCCGTCCTCAAGGACACGAAGACCAAGATGTCCACCAACTGGAACCGCCGCTACCGAGCCAACATGCAGAAGATAAAGAGCGGGAACATCTACGAAGTGGCCGAAGTCGTCCGGAACCTCCAGCTCCGGGATATGGAGAAGGGGCTATCCACCGGAGAGCGCAAGATGCTTTCCAACGCCAAGCAGATTCTCATCAGCGAACTCGTGCTGGCCGAGAACATCGACGAAGACAAGGCCAAGGAA
>CALMHV010000116.1 GCA_937863905.1 uncultured Bacillota bacterium | reverse complement strand
CGGGAACGCCCGAGACGCGGGCCTCGGAGATGAGGTCGCCGAGGATGGCCAGCCGCCGGGCCAGGAGGGGGTCCTCCTCGGACCAGTTCCGGACGAGGTCGTCATAGGACGGGTCGAGCAGGATCTCCGACCGCGCCCGCTCAAGCTCGTCCAGACCCTCGCCCGGCCCCCCCGTGTACCTCTCCCACCAGACGAGGGCCATCTTGACGGAAAGCTCGCGGAGCACGACCTCAAGGTCGGTCACGAAGCGGCTGAGGCTGGCTTCGTCGTGGACCCCGGCCGCCGGCGGACGCTTCGAGGCCAGAACGCTCATGAAGACCGTTCCTCCTTCTAGGGCGTCCCTCCGGAACGACGGCCCGCCTCCCGAGGGAAGCGGCCCGAATCGCCCCCGTTAGGTTCACCGTGCCGAGCGAGGAACCTCTTGGCGGCCGAGGCGACACCTAGGCGGCTAGAGGGAGAGGTCGGCGAGCCCCGCCTCCGCCAGGATGACTCGCAACTCCGCCTTCTCGGTCTCGCCCAGCGGCAGGAGCGGCGGGCGAGGCGGACCCCCGTACCAGCCCAGAAGGTCCATCGCCGCCTTGAGGCCGGGAATCCCCCAGCGCGCCGTGACGGCCCGGTTGGGCGGGAGAAGTCGGAACTGCAGGCCTCGGGCCTCTTCGTGGCGTCCGGACTCCCAGAGGTCCTGGATGGCGCAGCACTCGTCGGGGGCGATGTTCGCCGTGGCCAGGGTGCCGCCGGCCCCGCCGAGAGCGAGCGTGGCCAGAAAGAACCCGGCCGAACCGGCGAAGACGCGAAACGACGGGGGCACCAGGCGAATGATCTCGGCTATCTGGGCGATGTCGCCCCCGCTGTCTTTCACGCCGGTGATGTTGGGGTGGCGGGCGAGCCGGGCCACGAGGGCGGGGGAGAGGTTGAGCCCGGTGTTGCGCGGCATGTTGTAGAGGAGGACCGGCGCCGGCGAGGCCTCGGCCACGTCGAGGTAGTAGCGTTCGAGGGCCGGGTCGGTCATCGAGCCCTTGTAGTAGTGCGGGGTCACCACGAGCGCGGCGTCGGCCCCGGCCCGGACGCAGGCCCGGGTCAGGCGGATAGTGGCCTGGGTCGACTCGCACCCCGTCCCGGCGACGACCGCCTTGGCCGGGGCGGCAAGTTCCCGCGTCCGGGCCACCAGGGCCTCCTTCTCGCTCTCTTCGAGCAGGACGAACTCGCCGTTGGAGCCCAGGACCACGAGGCCGGCAAGGCCGGTGCGGTTCCAGCGGGCGACGTTCTCGGCCAGGCGGTCCCAGGCCAACTCTCCGGAGGCGGGCTCGAAGGGCGTGGGGATGGGGGCGAAGACGCCCCGGAGGTCGCGGGCGCCGGGCCGCGCCGGGCTGTCGACCGAGCCGGGGGCCATCAGCGGCCACCCGCCTTCGGGCCGGAGGCTCCGGCGGGCGGGGCGGTCGCCATCTCCGCCCGATAGACGGCTTCGGCGGCGGCCAATCCCGCTCCGGGCCCGGCCTTGAACCCCTGCCGCCCGAGGGCGGCTTCCAGGGCGGCCAGGACGAGAAGAACGTTCTCCCGCTGGGCGGAGTGGCCAAGAAGTCCGATGCGCCAGATTCGGCCCTTGGTCGGGCCGAGCCCTCCGCCTATCTCCACGTTGGCCCGCCCGAGGAGGTCCTTGCGCACCTCAAGGTCATTGACCCCGTCGGGGACCTTCACCGAAAGCAGCATGGGCACGCGGTAGCCCTCGCGGGCGAAAGGTTCCAGGCCCATGGCCCGCACGCCGGCGAGAAGGGCCTCGCCGTTTACCCGGTGCCGGGCGAAGCGGGCCTCAAGACCCTCCTCAGCGATGAGCCGCAAGGCTTCGTAGAGGGCGAAGACCATGTTCACCGGGGCGGTGTGGTGGTAGAAGCGCTCGGTGCCCCAGTAGGAGACGAGCATCGGCAGGTCCAGGTACCAGCTCTGGACCTTGGTCTTGCGGGCCTTCAGGACCTCCACCGCCCGCTCGCCGGCGGTGAGCGGGGCCAGCCCCGGCGGGCAGGAGAGGCACTTCTGGGTGCCGCTGTAGACGACGTCGAGGCCCCACTCGTCGACCTTCACGGGCACGCCGGCGAGCGAGGTCACGGTATCGACGATGAAGAGGCAGCCGTGCTCGCGCGCCAGCCGGGCCAGGGGCTCCAGAGGCTGGAGGACGCCGGTCGAGGTCTCGGCGTGGACGACGGTGAGGGCCTTCGCCCCGGGGTGCGCGGCGAGAGCGGTCGCAACCTCGTCCGGGTCGAGGGGCTCGCCCCAGGGCGCGTCCACCCGGACCAGGCGCCCGCCCGCGCGGCCGACGATGTCGGCCATCCGCTCCCCGAAGAGACCGCTGACCCCGACGATGACCGTGTCGCCGGGTTCGATGAAGTTGACCAGGGCAGCCTCCATGCCGGCGCTGCCGGTGCCGGAGACAGGCATGACCAGGCGGTTCTCAGTCTGAAAGACGTAGCGGAGCAGGTCGATCGTTCCGTTCATCACCTCGAGGAAGGCCGGGTCGAGGTGCCCGATGCAGGGCAGGGACATGGCCCGCAACACGCGGGGATGGACGTTGCTCGGCCCGGGTCCAAGGAGCGTGCGCTGGGGAAGGTTCAGGTCGGTCGGCGGGACGGGGGGCAGGGTCATGGGCCGGGTCCATCCTCTCGCGGGAGCTAGGGTCCAACCTCTCCAAGATTAGACCGGGGAAGACCAGGTCCTGCTGCCCTGGACCTGAGTCCACCGGGGCCTGTCTGCCGGTCCAGCGACTTCGCTCCACCGGCGGCCAGATAAAGACTTCCCGCTGGTCCGCTTCTCCCGGCGGGGCCGTCTGGTAGCCTTGTGGCAGAGGTTCCGGGCCGCGTGACGGGACCGCAAGGAGGAACAGCGATGCAGGGCACCGACGGCAAGATCCGGATCGAGTACGCGGGGGAAATCCCGCAGGGACTCAGGGAGCATCTCCGCGTGATCTGCGGTGTGCGGGTTACCGAAGTCCGCCCGCTCACTCTTATCACCTCTGAACCCGAGAGGGTCATCAACCAGATCCTCCCGTACCTGGCCGAGAACCGCATGGACGTCCGGCGGGTCGAGTTCCGCGCCGCCCGCGCGTCGTAGAGACGTCGCGGGCCGTCAAGGGGGATGGCCGATGACCGACAAGCGCCCGTCCGGCTACGGGGCCGTCCTACGTAACCGAGATTTTTTCATCCTCTGGTCGGGTAGTCTCATCTCCAGCCTGGGAGACGCCTTGCGCAACATCGCCCTCCTCTGGCTCGTCAAGGAACTCACCGGGTCGAACCTGGCCATGGGCACGGTCATGCTCTTTTCCATGCTTCCCTATCTCCTGCTGGGGCTCTTCGCCGGGTCGATCGTCGACTTGGCGGACCGCAAGAAGATCATGGTCTGGTCCGACATCATCCGGGGCGGCCTCTCCCTGAGCGTGCCCCTGCTCCTGGCGACCGGTCATCTCGCCTTCTGGCACCTCTGCGCCATGGCCTTCCTCATGTCCTCGGTCTCGGCCTTCTTCCAGCCGGCGATGCAGGCCAGCATCCCCAACGTCGTGGGCCGGGACCACCTGATGACGGCGAACGCCCTGGGCTCGCTGACCTTCCAGATCTCCGGCATCGTGGGACCGGCCCTCGGCGGGGCCATCGTCGGCCTGGCCGGGACGCAGCCGGCCTTCATCGCCGACGGCGTCTCCTTCCTGGTCTCAGCGGCGGCCATTCTCCTCGCCCGCATCCCCGGCGCCCGGCCCGCTGCCGGGCAACCCCGCCCGAACGTTGCCCGGGTGCTCTCGGGGGTGAAGGAAGGTTTCGCCTTTATCGCCTCGCGGCGGCTCTTGCTCACCATTGTGGTCATGGCCTTGGTGGTCAACTTCTTCGCCTCTCCGGTCATGGTCCTCATGGCCAACCACGTGGATAAGGCCTGGCACGCCGGGGCCCAGGGTTACGGTCTCCTGGGCTCGGCTCTCTCGCTGGGCGCCCTGGTCTCCACGCTGGTGCTCGGAGCGGTTGCGGCCCGCCTCAATCCGCGACTCCTGGTCACCTTCGGGCTGGTAGCGCAGGGGCTGGTCCTTCTGGCCCTGGTCCCGGCCTCCCGTTTGGAGCACGGCATCGCCATCTTTCTCGCCTGGGGCCTGGTCAACCCGGTGATCAATATCCCACTCATGACCTGGCTCCAGAAATGGACCCCGGACCGGGTGCGCGGGCGGGTCTTCTCCGCCGTGCAGGTCGGGGCGATGGCGGCCACTCCTTTGGCCCTGGGCCTGGCCGGATGGGCCAGCGACCTTTTCGGGGCCCGGGCCATCTTCGCCGCGGCTGGTCTGGTCACGGTGTTCGGGGCGCTGATCGCGGTCTGGGCCTTCCGGGCCTACCGGCGTGACCTGGAGGAGTTGGAGGCCGGAGCGGCGGAGGCCTCCGCCGTCACCGGCGGCGAGACCCCGGCCACGGCTCAGGGTTCGACGGCGATGGTCGAGCAGACGAGTCCTTCGGCGTCGTAGAGGACGACCTCAAGGGCGGAAGCGGCGACCCCGCCCGAGGAGGCCGGGCTCGCCGCCGTAGCGGCCGGAAGGTCGTCGGTGATCAGGACTCGCAGCCTGGCGCCGGGGTCGAGCACGGTACCGGGGGCGAACTTGCACCAGAGGTGCAAACCTTCCGGGTCGGAGGCTTCGGCCGCCCGGACCAGAAGGGACCAGCCGTCCAGGCTTACGGCGTAACCGGAACGGTTCAGGAGGGTGATGTTCCCGGCCGTCAGGTCGGCACTTTCCATGACGACGTCACCCGTGCCCAGCACCGGCGAGTCGGCGAGGCCGGTGTCGGACCCGGCCTCGGCCATCACCTTGGCCAGGCCGGAGGGAAGGGCGGGTTGCTCGGTGAACTCAAATTCCTCCCGGGGTCGGGCCGACGCCGCCGGCTCGGATGATGGAGACCCGGCCGTGCCAGGCGTTTGGGCCGGGGCCGGCTGGCTCCCGAGTTGCGGCGGCGGCTCGGCGAGGGGTGGCGGGGCCAAGTGCACCAGGACGTACCCCGTCCCGGCCAAGGCCAGGCCGAGGCACCAGAAGGTCAGGGCGCTCACGGCGGCGCGTGCCGCCAGCCGCGGGAAGAGGCCGGCCCCGCGCCCGCCCCGGCGGGCGGCCGAGCGCCAATAGCGGACAAGCCAGGCCAGCAAGGCCGTGACCGCCAGAGCTAGGAAGGCCAAGACGAGTTCGGTCCGGTTCACCACGAGGACGGCGCCTCCGTTCCGGCCCTAGTATCTCCGGCCTGGTCCGGGGCCACCAGAACGCGCTGTCGCCATCAGGGATGGGAGACGGAAAAGACGTGGCCAAACGCTCTCTGCTTGGTACAGGCGGCGTCCCGCTGGGGCGGGACATGAAGATCATCTTGCTGACCCTCGTTCTGGCGAACATCGGCACGAGCATCGACCAGCGGTTCGCCCCGCTGTACATCACGGACCTCGGCGCTTCGCCCACCGAGATCGGACTCGTCTTCACCATTGTCGGCCTCTTCGTCACGGTCCTGTCGCCGATCGGGGGCTGGGCCGTCGACCGCTACCGCCGGGTGACCCTCTACGCCCTGGGGCCCATGATCGGAACCGTCGGCGCCCTCTTGATTCTGCTGGGGCCGACCTGGGGCTGGGTCGTCCCGGGGTACGTCATCTCGTCCCTGCCCGGCATCTTGGTGGGACCGGCCCTTTTCGGCCTGGTGAGCGACCTCGGGCCGGAGGAGACCCGGGGCTCCCGCTTCGCTCTTCAGGCTGTGGCCGGAGGCATCTGCGGGGCCATCGGCCCGATTCTCGGCGGCTACGTCTACCAGTACCTGGGCTATCGGGCGTTCCTGGTCGGCCAGGCCGGCATGCTCCTTTTGGCCGGGCTCATCCGGACCAAGGTCCGCGACCCCCGGGAGGCCCGTCGGCGGGAGACAGGCTACCATCCCCCGTCCCTGATCCTTGGGCTGCGGCAGGCCATCCGGCAGATGGTGGCCTCTTCGCGGTTCCGGGCCTTCTTCGTGATGGTGCTCCTGTTCCAGTTCGCCGCGTCGGCGGTCGGCAGCCTGACCTCTGTCTTCATGCGGGAAGTCGTCGGCGTCAATGAGGCGCAGATGGGGATACTCTTCACCTTGGCGGGGGTGGCCGGCATCGTAGGCGTGCTGGCCGGCGGGGTCGCCTCTGATAAGATGGGCAAGCGACCGGTCTTCGCCATGGCCATCTTCGGGTTCAGCCTGGGCATGGCCTGCCTGATCGCGGCCCGCTCCATGGCCGCCCTGACGTTGGTCTTCATCTTCCAGGGTCTGGCCACGAACCTGGCCTCGCCGGTCTTCCAGTCCTACTTCGCCGAGGTAACCGACACGGAGAGCCGCGGGACGTCCTTTTCCGTCTTCAACAGCCTCCTGACCCTGATGTTCCTGCCGGCTCCGCTGGTGGGCGGGTTGATCTGGGACAACGTGGGGCCAATCGCCCTCATTTGGTTCTCGGTGATTCTGTCCGCGGCCGGCGGCGTGGTCGCGCTGGCGTGGTTGAAGGAGAAGCGCCGCAGCCACGGGCCGTCCGGGGTCGGGGCGAAGGCCTAGCTGTCGACCTTGAGCCCCAGGAGTCGGGCCGCGTTCCCGCCCAGGATCTTGGCCTTGGTCTCCTCCGGGAGGGGGAGGTCGCGGATACCCTGGAGACTGCCGTAGACGTTGGGCACCCCCGGCCAGTCCGAGCCCCAGATGACCTTGTCGGCCAGGCGGTCGAGTTCCGGGAAGTACTGCAGGAGCCGGTGCGGCGGTAGCCCGGAGATCTCCATGTAGACATTGGCGTGCAGGCGGGCGAGGAAGAAGGCCCGGTCGTACCAGAACCCCCGGCCGCTATGGGCCATGACCAGGCGCAGGTCCGGGAAGTCCACGGCGAGGTCGTCGAGGAAGAGCGGGTCCCCGTACTTCAGGCGCGAGCCGGGGAAGACCGACGACCCGGTGTGGAACATCACCGGGAGCCCGAGTTCCTCGGCCACGGCGTAGATGGGGTAGAGCTCCTGGTCGTTGGGGTAGAAGAACTGGTAGGTGGGGTAGAGCTTGAGCCCGCGGAAGGCGTACTCGCGCACCAGGCGCCTGAGTTCGCGGGCCGGGTGGCTCACCAGGTGCGGGTTCAGGCTGGCGAAGGGGATGAAGGTCGGGCGCCCGGCGCAGATCTCCGCGACCTTCTCGTTGGAGATGGTCCCGGTCGTGGCCGGGCTGTCCTCGCCCAGGATGACGGTGTAGTCCACGCCCGCTTCGCGGAGGAAGACCGCGAGGTTGTCGGGATTGGCGAAGGAGGCGAGCTGCTCGGTCGCCTCCGGCCCGAAGTTCCGCACCATCCACTCGACGAGCCAAGGCTTGGCCGCCCCCGGGACGACGGGGTGGACGTGGAAATCCACGACCAGTGGCACGAACGGCCCTCCCCCAATCTTGGCGCCTCTTGTTGCGCCGATGTCCCGTACTCCTTCAGGCCCCAGCCCCGTATACCTCCCCGTCCCATCGATGATGGCCCGCCGGAGGCAAACATGGGGGGGCGGCCCGGGGCATAGGGTTTGTGGCGGTGGTGATGTCTTGTGGCCGACGCACGGGTGGAGCCGTCCGGAACGCGGCGAGGGACGCGCGAGCCGCTCTGGCGCTTCTACAACCTGAGGTGGCTCGTCCCGCTCCTGGTCGCCACGGCCGTCACCGTCGCCTATCCGCTCCTCGCCGGTTGGGGCGGGAGCCCGGCCCGCTTCGTCGTGGCCGCCTCAGGCTCACCGCGTCTCCTGCCTATCTACGGGGTCGACACCACCGAGAAGAAGGTGGCCATCTCCTTCGACGCCGCCTGGGGCGCCGAGCGCACACCGCTCATCCTGGACACCCTGGACCGCTACGGGGTCAAGACGACGTTCTTCCTCGTCGGCTTCTGGATCGACGACCACGCCGACGTTCTCAAAGACATCGTCGCCCGCGGGCACGAGATAGGGAACCACACCGCGACCCATCCCCACCTGAACTCGCTCGACACGCCGGCCATCCGCGAGGAGTTGGCCCCGGTCCACGAGCAGATCAAGGCGGCGACCGGGCAGACGGTCATCCTCTTCCGGCCGCCGTTCGGGGAGTACAGCAACAAGGTCATCGAGGTCGCACAGGAACTGGGGTACTACACCATCCAATGGAGCGTGGACTCGCTGGACTGGAAGGACCTATCGGCTGACGCCATCTACGAGAGGGTCATCGGGGCCATCCACCCGGGGGCCATCGTCCTTTTCCACAACAACGCCACCAACACGCCTGAGGCTTTGCCCCGCATCCTGGAGGCCCTGAAGGCTCAGGGCTACACGGTGGTCCCGATCTCGCAGCTCATCTACCGGGACAACTACCTCATCGACCACCGCGGCTTTCAGAAGCGGCGGCCGGGCGTCCCCTAGCCCGGCCCAGGCCGACCAGTCTGAGCAGGTTGTCCCCGAAGACCGCGCGACGCGGCTCCCGGCCGAGGCCGAGGGAGTCGACCCAACCCATCACTTCCGAGTAGTCGAGTTCGCCGTCGGCGCGCCGTAGGTAGGAGGGCCCACCTGAGGCGAAGAGGAGGCGCCCGGGCGGGACGTGCTTGGCCGTCAATCGTACCAGTTCGGCGGACATGAAGGGGCCGGAGAGGTCGAAGTAGAGGTTGGGGTGGGTCCGGGTCGCCTGCCAGAGGGTGGAGTAGTACGGGAGGCCGGCGTGCGTCACGATGAAGGCGGTGGTCGGGAGCCGGTCGGCGAGGTCGAGGATGGAGAGCCCGGTCCGGTAGGTGCCTCCCAGATGGACCATCACCGGAAACCCCGCGTCGCCGCAACGTTCCGCCGCCTTGTGGAGGTCGCGCCGCAAGTCCACGTCGTGCAGCCAGGCATGGACCTTGATGCCGCGGAAGCCCTGCGCGAAACAGCGGTCCAGCACATCGAGGTGGCCCGGGTCGCGAGGGTTTACGAAGGCCAGGCCGATGAAGCGGTCAGGGTCGCCGGCCACGACCTCGGCGACCGGGCTGTTGTCGGGGCGGCTCTGGATGCGCCGCCACCCGTCACCGCAGCGGACCATGCCGCCTTGGACCAGGCTGGCGTACTGGAAGCGGGCCAGCGGGCCGAGGGTGGAAAGCAGGAGCTTGACCGACACGCGGGGGAGGGCGCCCTCGGGGCACCCCGTGCCGCCCCTGGGGGGCTGCCCGAGGCGGCTGACCGGTGGTTCCGCGGCTTCGGGCAGGATGACGGCCCGGTCGACGCCCGAGCGGTCCAAGACACGGAGGAGACCGGCCGGACCGAGGTCGGCGCTAAGGTGACAATGGGCATCGACAATCACAGGATTGTCCTCCCGGAGAGCGCGCCCAGGCTACCGCGTCGGCGGGCGTCCTCTTCCAGCGATTTCTACGCCTGGGAGGGAAGTTCCTGCCAGGTTCTGGGTCGGGGGACAGTTTCGCCACTCATTAGGGGCGCGGGCGTTGACTCCCACCGGCGGAGACCGTCGCTTCGGGCGACCGGACCGAGATGAGGTAGTAGGCCAGGATGAAGATGTGGAGCCCCAGGGAGAGCAGGAAGGCCGCCATCAGGTTCCAGTGAGAGGAGAAGATTCTCAGTCCGGCCCGGAGGTAGAGGAACTCCACGGCGGTGTAGATGGCCGGGAAGGCGAGAAGCCACCCCAGACGGGCGAGCGAGTCTCCCGGCAGGAAGTGGACGAAGATGACGACCGAGGGGACCCAGGCCAGGAAGATCCAGAAGGGCACCCCGAGGATGGGCCAGCTGAGGCTGGTGAACCGCCAGAGTCCGAGGACCGATGAACCCAGGATGTTGACGAGCAGGGCCAGGCCGAAGCCGGCGATGATGCCGAACGGCATGAGGCGTCTGAAGCTTTCCTGTGGGACGGCGAGAAGGCCGACGACCCACATGACCACGGCCAGGAGTATCCACGGCATGAGTTCATATCACCCCGAGGCTAGTTTCGCCATCTTCGGCGGCGCATAACCATTGGAC
>CALMHV010000115.1 GCA_937863905.1 uncultured Bacillota bacterium | reverse complement strand
CAGGCCGGCGGTGCCCGTCGTCTGCGTTCGGTGCCGAAAGCCCCACACGGTCACCGTTTCCTCCTTGTTGTTTTCGGTCTTCCATTTTCTGGACCTGTTCGTGATCGAGTGCCCGCACTGCGGGAGACTTGCTCTCCACACGCTTGGGAAGAGCGACCGCATCGGGAAAGGCCTTAGAGCGCTTGGCGGTCCGGATGACCTTGGGTCCAGACCGCCACCGGAATAAACCCCCTCCCGCCGTGGGCATAATCACCCCTAGTCCACACAGTAAAATTATGGTAGTGGGCAGGGGGAACTGGCGTCCTTGCTGGTCAACAAAGTCGAGATTTGTGGCGTCAACACTTCCAAGCTCCCCGTCCTCTCCGCCGTCAAGATGCGCGAACTCTTCGTGCGCTTGCAGGCGGGGGACCCGACCGCCCGCGAGCAGCTGATCCAGGGCAACCTCCGTCTCGTTCTCAGCGTCATCCAGCGCTTCAACAACCGGGGCGAGTACGTGGACGACCTCTTCCAGGTCGGATGCATCGGTCTCATCAAGGCCATCGACAACTTCGACCTCGGCCAGAACGTCAAGTTCTCGACGTACGCCGTCCCGATGATTATCGGCGAGATTCGCCGCTACCTCCGGGACAACAACTCCATCCGGGTGAGTCGTTCGCTCCGCGACGTCGCCTACAAGGCTCTCCAGGTCCGCGACGGCCTGGTCAACCGGCACGCGCGCGAACCGTCCATCAACGAGATCGCCTCTGAACTCAAGATGCCCCGCGAGGACATCGTCTTTGCCCTGGACGCCATCCAGGAGCCCATCTCCCTCTTCGACCCTGTCTACCATGACGGCGGCGACCCCATTTTCGTCATGGACCAGATTGGCGACGACAAGAACCACGACTCGACGTGGCTCGAGGGCATCTCCATCCGGGAGGCCATGGGGAAGTTGTCGGAACGGGAGAAGCTCATCCTCTCCCTGCGGTTCTACGAGGGCCGGACCCAGATGGAGGTGGCCGGCGAGATCGGAATATCCCAGGCCCAGGTCTCGCGCCTGGAGAAGGCGGCCCTCGGGCACATGCGCAAGCTGATGTAACCGCTGCCCGGCGCCTCATCCTTCCTGGCCTGCCTCGGCGGGCCTGTTCTGCCTGGAGGCCCCGCGAATTGGGCCGGACGGCACGGGGAAACTAGACTACCAGTCGCCCACCTGCACCGGCATCCGGGCGTCGAGATGCCAATCCGTCCGCCGGAGCGGACCGTATCCGCCGACGGACACTGACTGGAGAGAGCCAAACGTGAAGTCGATTTACGAGATAGTGCGTCCCAACTCCAATCCCAGGACCCGGACCAGGAAGAAGTCCACGTCGGGGCGGCTGGGCCAGGTCTGCCTGGCGGCCCTCGTCCTCCTCGTGGCCTTCGTCGCCTGGTCCGGATGGCGCCTGCAGGCCGAGCAGGCCTACAACCTGCATAACCTCATCCGTCTCCACGTCGTCGCCAACAGCGACCAGCCCGCGGACCAGGAAGTCAAGCTGGAGGTGAGGGACGCCATCCTTGGCGCGTCGGAGGACCTGTTCGCGGCGAAGGTCCCCGACGACGCCATCGGACTCTTGAAAGCGAACCTTTCCCTCTTCCAGCGTGTGGCTGAGAACGTCCTGGTCGCCAATGGGTACGACTACGCGGTCGGGGCCGAGTTCGGTACGTTCTCCTTCCCGGAGCGCGCCTACGGGCCTCTGGTCCTGCCGGCAGGGGACTACCAGGCCCTCCGCATCGTCCTCGGCGAGGGGAAGGGGGCCAACTGGTGGTGCATCCTCTTCCCGCCTCTGTGCTATCTCGACGTCGTGGCCGGCTCGCGCCAGACGCAGTGGGGCATTGCCTCCGATGGGGCCCTGACTTCGGGAACGGGTGGGGCGTCCGGCGCCGCCGCGACCGCGAGTCCGGCGCCCGCCGGGGCGTCCGCCGGGAAGACCACGCGGACCATTTCGGTTGACTCCCTCACGCCTCAGCAGGCCCTCGACCTCCAGGGCATCCTGGAGAAGGCCCTGGCCAACGTGAAGCTCAAAGGCGGCCAGACGACGGCCTCGGCCGTCGCGGACAAAGACTCGGGTGTGAGGATAATCGTCAGCGACATCCCGACCTCTCCCGACTCGGACCTGGTCATCCTGGTGGCGGACACCGGATCAAACCGAACCGAGGTCCGCTTCTACGTCTTCGACCGCCTCCGGGAGCTCATCAGGTCCCTGGCGGTCTCGGCGCCCTGGCTGGTCCAGGGTCCCTCCGGTTCAGGCCAACACGCGACTCCTCCGGAACGCTAGGCCGGGCGCCCGCCCTGGGGTCCGCTGCAAAGGACGGGGAGTGAGCCTCCCCCGGCACATATACTGAGCCGGGGTGTTCCCAGTGGTCAGAGCGTCCGATCTCCGGCTCCGGGATGTGGTGAACATCCTGGACGGCGCTAGGCTCGGCGTCATCAGCGACTTCGACATGGACCTCGAAAGCGGAAGGGTGAGGACCCTCATCATCCCCGGCCCCAAGCCCATCTTCGGCCTCTTCGGGCGCGAGACGGAGTACGTGGTGCCGTGGGAAGCCATCCGCAAGGTCGGCGCCGACGTCATCCTTGTTGAACTGACCGGGTACACGGACCAGGAGCCGGCGAGGTAGGCGGCTCCGCCCAGAGGGCCCAGCCGGCTGATTAGGCCTCTGAGCAACCCCTTGGTCTCTCTTCCCACGGCGAGACAACGCGGAAGGACGAGCCTTGTCCCGTCCGGACCACCTTCCCCCGATGCTCCCCAGGATTCCTGCCGCCCAGCCCCTCCCGGGTCTTGGACTACCGTATGTTGTCTGTTTATAATAGAGATACGCAACATATCGTGAGGAACATGTGTTCCCCCGGGCGTCCTGGCGGACGTCGCGGGGGTGCCTTCTTCGGAGGTGGGCCTGTGCGCTGCCCTTCCTGCGGGCATCTGGAGAGTTCCGTCTTGGACTCGCGCCCTGTCCAGGGGCAACGGGCCATCCGCCGGCGCCGTGAGTGCGCGGCTTGCGGTCATCGGTTCACGACCTACGAGAGGGCGGCGGAGTCTTCGCTCATAGTCGTCAAGAAGCGCGGCCTGCGGGAGGCGTTCGACCTCCAAAAGATGGTCCGCGGCCTCATGCGGGCTTGCGAGCGGCGGCCGGTCACCTCCAGCCAGATCCACGAGCTGGCGGCCGAGGTGGAGCAGGAGCTAAGGGGGCTCGGTCGGGACGAAGTCCCGAGCCGGCTCATCGGGAACCTGGTCATGAACAAGCTGAGGGCGCTCGACGAAGTGGCCTACGTCCGGTTCGCGTCTGTCTACCGCCAGTTCACCGAGGTGGAGGAGTTCGGGCGCGAAGTGGAGCGGCTGCGCCAGACAAGAGAGAGACAGGCGCAGGGAAGCCACCAGCCGACACTCTTCGGGCTGGGGGAGGACGAGGACAACAGATGATGCCCATATCAGGACTGACCGAGAATGCTTTGACGGTCTTGAGGAACCGCTACCTGGCCAAGGACGAGCACGGGGAGCCGGTGGAGGCGCCGGAGGAGCTTTTCCGACGGGTCGCTCGGAACCTCGTGCTCATCGACCTTCTCTATGAACAGGAGGTCTATGACCGCGCCGGGGGCCAACCGAAGGACCTGGCCGCCACGGCCGGGACGCCGGCGTCCGATGCCCGTGGCGCCGGACGGTCCGCCCCGGCCAAACTTGCGCCGCCCTACACGTCCTATGACCTCTCGACTCTCGCCCACGCTTACCGGGGGCTGGCCTCGCACGGCCACATGAAGGTCGCCTTCCCCAAGGTCCTGGAACTCCTCGGGGATCGCCGTCCCGCTCTCGCCGCTCGAGAGGACGGGCTCTACGAAGTGACGGCCGGCCTCCTCCTGCTCTTCAACTCCCCGACCCTAATGAACGCCGGCCGGGAACTCCAGCAGCTCTCGGCTTGCTTCGTCCTTCCCGTGAACGATTCGCTGGGGGGCATCTTCGACACGCTGAAGCACACGGCCCTGATCCACCAGTCGGGAGGCGGCACCGGGTTCTCGTTCTCTCGCCTCCGCCCCAAGGACGACATCGTCAAGTCCACGGGCGGAGTGGCCTCCGGCCCCATCTCCTTCATGCGGGTCTTCGACGCCGCGACCAACGCCATCAAGCAGGGGGGGACCCGGCGGGGGGCCAACATGGGCATCCTCCGGTGCGACCACCCCGACATCCTGGAGTTCATCCGCTGCAAGACCGGCGACGGGGACATCACCAACTTCAACCTGTCGGTGGCCCTGACCGACTCCTTCATGGAGGCGGTCCAGACCGACGGCTCCTATGACCTCAAGAACCCGAGGACCGGCGCCGTGGCGTCGACCCTCAAGGCGCGCCAGGTCTTCGACCTCATCTCCGAACGGGCCTGGGCCAACGGCGAGCCGGGCGTGGTCTTCATCGACCGGATCAACGCCGCGAACCCGACCCCGAACGCCGGGGCCATTGAGAGCACCAACCCTTGCGGGGAACAGCCTCTCCTGCCGTACGAGTCGTGCAACCTGGCTTCGGTCAATCTGGGCCGGCTCGTTTCCGACGGCAAGGTGGACTACGAGACTCTCGGCCGCGTGGTCGATCTCGCCGTCCACTACCTCGACAATGTTATCGACGGCAACCGGTACCCGATGCCTGAGATCGAGAGGATGACCAAGGCCAACCGGAAGATAGGGCTCGGAGTCATGGGCTGGGCCGACATGCTCATCCAACTCGGCCTCAGCTACGACTCCGAGGCGGCCGTCGCTCTCGCCGGAGAGGTCATGGGGTTCATCAGCCGGCGCTCCCGGGCCGCCTCGGCCGACCTGGCCGGGGCGCGCGGCCCGTTCCCGAACTTCCCGGGCTCCGCGCTGGACGGGGCGGGGCAGCCTCCGGTGCGGAACGCCACCACGACGACCATCGCTCCCACGGGCACGATCAGCATCGTGGCCGGCGCCTCCGGGGGCATCGAACCTCTGTTCTCGGTGGCCTTCACCCGGCGCGGCATCCTGGGTGGCCAGGTCCTCGTCGAAACGAACCCCGTCTTCGAGGAGACGGCCCGACGCCAGGGTTTCCACAGCGAGGCCCTCATGGCCAAGGTGGCCGAGGCGGGGTCCGTGGCCGGGCTCCAGGAAGTGCCCGAGGCTGTGAAGCGCCTCTTCGTGACGGCCCTGGACATCGGCTCGGAATGGCATATCAGGATGCAGGCCGCTTTCCAGGCCCACACGGACAATGCCGTCTCCAAGACGGTGAACCTCCCGTTCGAGGCCACGGCGGAAGACATCCGCTCCATCTATAAGCAGGCCTACGAACTCGGCTGCAAGGGCGTGACGGTCTACCGGAACGGCAGCCGCGAGACCCAAGTCCTGAACGTGGGGCGCCAGGATGGGCCCAAGCTTTCGGCCGAGAAGCCCACGGCCGAGACGCGCCCGGTCATCGACCGGGGCCGGTGGGGCCGGGTAAGGCCTGTGCCCCGGCCGGTAGGCCTGGCCGGGGTCACGGTGAGGAAGCATACGCCGCTCGGCAACGTCTACCTCACGCTGAACACGGCCGACGGGCTGCCCTTCGAGCTCTTCGCCCAGTTGGGGCGGGCGGGAAGCGACGTGGCGGCCTTCACCGAAGGCATCGCGCGCCTCGTCTCGCTGGCCCTGCGGTGCGGCGTGGATCCACAGGAGGTGGCTGACGAGCTCGCCGGCATCGGCGGCCAGCGGAGCGTGGGTTTCGGCCCCAATCGGGTAAAGTCGGTCCCCGACGCAATCTCGCAGTTTCTGGGGGAGTACTTGGACGGGAAGGTCGATGTCTCGGCCCTCGCCGCCAGCCGGTCGGGCCAGCTCCTCCTGTTTGGAGACGGGCCGGAGGCCCCCGACGGTGCCGGTGAGCCCGATTCCGGACCAGGCGGGCCGGATGGGGGAGGGGTCGGCGAGGATGGAACCGGGTACAGCTACCCCGGCGGCGCCGGACGAGCCTCCTCCGACTCTTCCGGAGAGGTACTGCGCGCCCGCCGGGGTCTGGACCTCTGCCCGGTCTGTGGTATGCACGGCCTGGCCTACGAGGAAGGTTGTCTGAAGTGCCGGTCCTGCGGGTACAGTGAGTGCTGAAGGGCCGGACGGGCTGAAGGG
>CALMHV010000114.1 GCA_937863905.1 uncultured Bacillota bacterium | reverse complement strand
GCCCGTCGGCAGGCCCCGCGGCGCAAGACCCCGAGTCGCGCCCGGCCGGGGCCTTCCGGGGGCATGGGTTCATCCTGGACGACCACGAGTTCCGCTCGGTCGGGGCCCCCTGGTTGCTCGGGCTCGTCCTGGTGGCCCTCGGCGGCTTCCTGCTCATCAGGAACTTCGTGCCCCTGCTGCACTGGATCCCCTTCTGGCCCATCCTCATCATCCTGGTCGGCATCCTGGTGATGACGGGCGCCTTCCGGCACGAGCCAAGGGAGAGGAATGACAAGAGATGAGTTCTAGAGTCTTCTGGGGGTTTCTCCTGGTCCTGGTGGGTGGCCTGTTCCTCCTCTCGAACCTCGGCGTCCTGGACTGGGGCGTCTGGGACACGATCTGGCGGGCGTGGCCGATCGTCCTGGTCCTGTGGGGCGTCTCGGTCCTCCTGCGGCCGACGGGCCGGCTCGGCGCCGTGCTGACCGCGGTGATCGCTGTGCTTGCCGTCGTGGGCGTCCTGGCCTTCGCCTACAACGCGCATCTGAAGGCGGGCGAGGCTGGCGCGTCCGGCATCGGCGAGATCGCGCTGGCGCAGCCGTTTGACGCGGGCATCAAGAACGTGAACCTGAGTCTGACCTTCGGCGCCGGCGAGATCCGGCTGGACGGGAAAGCGGCTCCGAGCCAGTTGGCCAGCGGGACGCTGGGCTTCATCGCCAAGGAGCCGACGGTCACCTACTCGGCCAGCGGCGAAGCCGCCGACCTGAGGATAGACATGGCCGGCGGCACCTGGACGGGCAGCGTCGGGCCACGTGGGCCGGTCTGGAACATCAGCCTGAACCCGGCGCCGACCTACAGCCTGGACCTTGAGAGCGGTGCTTGCTCGGCCGATCTCGACCTGTCGGCCCTGAGGGTGACGTCCTTCGATCTCTCGACGGGAGCCTCGGACACTAGAATCACCTTCGGCGACCCCGGTCAGAACGCCACGGCTGAACTGAAGTACGGTGTGGCCTCGGCGACGATCCGGGTGCCGCGGTCGGTAGGCGTAAGGGTAAACATGTCCTCGGCCCTGGTCGGGTCGAACCTGCGGGCCCAGGGTTTCGCCAAGAGCGGCCAGACGTGGGTCTCGAGCGGGTACGACACCAAGACCAGCCACCTCGACATCGGGGTCAGCGCCGGGGTGGGCAGCTTCGACATCGAGTGGATAGACTAGCGTCGCCGGAGCCCTGATTCGTTCGCGTGACGACAAGCCGAAGCGCCGCCGGGCCACCGCCCGGCGGCGCTCCGGCCTTTCTCGGGCCACCGGGCCCC
>CALMHV010000113.1 GCA_937863905.1 uncultured Bacillota bacterium | reverse complement strand
GGCACGGCGACCTCCGGCGGAAGCTGCGCCAGCATCAGGCTGACGGTGTGTCCCCAGACCTCGGCGTGGAGCTTCTGGAAACAGGCCTTGCTCGCCTTCTCGGCGGCCTGGTGGGCGGCGAAGCAAGCCCACTCGCAGTCCCCCAGCGACCGCGAACTCCGGGCGTGCCGGTGGTCGGCTTCAGCCTGTCTCATCCAATCCCGACTCCTATCCGCCAAGAGTCTCCCACCCCCAATCGGCAGCCCCGCAAGCTAGCCTCGCTCGAATCATATCACCCACTAACTGGCAGGGCCACCGCCCCCGGGCGGGCCCAGTTCGTCCTCCGTCACGACAGCGGAGGTGGTGGCGTCGCCGGCCATTTTGGCCCGGAAGGCCCGGAGTTTGTCCCCGAACTCGGGGTGTTGGAGCGAGAGGATGGAGACGGCCAGGTAGGCCGCGTTCTTGGCGCCGTCCACCCCGACCGTGGCCACCGGGATGCCCGGGGGCATCTGGACCGTGGAGAGCAGGGCGTCGAGACCGCCGAGGGTCGCCGACAGCGGAACACCGATGACCGGAAGCGCGGTGCGGGCGGCCACCGCCCCGGCCAGGTGCGCGGCCATGCCGGCGGCGCAGATGAAGACCTCGACCCCGTTCGACTCGGCCCGGCTCACGTAGGCGGCCACGGCTTCAGGCGCGCGGTGGGCCGACAGGACCTGGGTCTCGGTGGGGACCCCGAACTCGCGCAGCACGGCCACCGCCTTCCCCATCACGGGAAGGTCGGACCGGCTGCCCATCAGAATGGCGACGAGAGGCTTGGTCATGGGAGGTATCCTTCCCCGGGCGGCAGGCCCACCGCGTACATCACCCAGGTCCCGGCGTCCGTGAAGCCGAGGCGGCGGTAGATACCCCCGGCCTCCGGGTTGTCGTAGATGAGGCAGGGCCGCTTGCCCTCGCCAAGCAATTCCCGGCAGAGAAGGACGAGAAGGCTCGTAGCCAGCCCCTTGCGTCTGAAGGCGGGATGGGTCGTCACCCCGGTGACTACGGCCCCGCTGCTTGTCTCGGCCGTGGTCTTGACCGTGGCGACAACCCGGTCACCCTGGCGCAGGAGGTAGACGCGACCAGTGCCCTGCTCGATTTCCCGGCGGTGGCTGCGTTCAAGCTCATCCGACCGCTCTAGCCCGTTGACCTCCTCCCAGAGTCGGAGATAGCCCGGCACATCATCCGGACCGGCCCGGAACGCCTGCCCCCCGAGCCCTCCCCCCTCCGACCCCGCCAGCCGGTCACCGCCGCGGAGTTCCAGCAAAGAGAGTGTCCGCTTCCTGGCGTTCTCCGGGAGAAGCCCCGGGTAGGTCTCGAACGGTAGGATGACCCGGTCGAGGCCGGCGAAGATGGTGATGCGGTCCCGGTGCCCAATGAGGACCTCGGCCAGGCCGTCCGGCTCGAACTCGCCCGGCGCGTAGGGGATGAAAGTGCCGTAATAGCGCAGAAGGACGGCCCGGAGCCGTCCCGTGGCCTCGAAGTCGCCCCAGAGTTGCTGGAACTCCTGGCCGAACCCGTTGTTCTCGATGTCTCCGATGATGTAGAGGTTGACCGTGCCCTCCGGGGCGAGAAACCCCATGACCTGCTCGCGGTCGTGCTCCGCAAGAAGCCTGATCACCCTTATCCCTCCGCAGTCGCGTATTCGCCGCCGG
>CALMHV010000112.1 GCA_937863905.1 uncultured Bacillota bacterium | reverse complement strand
GAGGCTGACACTCTTTCACTACACGACGCTCTTCCGATCTCGCCCCGTCGCCAGGCGAGTTCGTCGCGTTCGGCCATCCCGTTGAACCGGCTCGCGTAGCTCCGGTAGACCTCCTGCAGGTCAGGTATCGCGCCCTCCTCGACCTGTTCGCGGTCGCCCGACAGGCAGCGGGCCACAATCCGAACGCGGCCCGTCCCGCCCCGGTCCATGGGCAGGTCCGACAGGGGCACGCGGTAACTCACTTGGTCGGCCACGTGTTCCCAGCCGAGCCGACGGTAGAAGGGAAACGAGAACGGGTAGAGCGGGGAGAAGAGGCTGCCCGAGTCCCTGAGCTCGATCAGGGCCGCCCGGAGCATTTCGAAGGCCCGCCCCTGACGCCGGTACTGGGGCGCTGTGGCCACCATCCCTATCGCGACGCAGGGCAGGAGTTGGTCGCCGAAAAGGATGTCCATCGGGAAGTACTGGAGGCCTGCGGCGAGGTCACCGGCCTCGAACACGCCGCGCAGGTTGGGGAGGTCCCCGAGGGCCTCGTCCTTTTGCCAGGGGGGAGGATTGCGCCCGAACTCGCCGTAGGCCGAGAATTGAAGATCGAGCCAGGCATCGAGTTGGTCCTCGCCGAGGGGTCTCATAAGACCGGAGTCCACCGGTGCTCCTCCGGTGCCGGGTGGACGGCCGCTGGATTCGGGCATGGTCGAGCTCCTTCGCTGGTAGATAATGACAGCGACGCCGGGGCGCGTCGCCATTATACAGCCCGGACCTTTGCGGGACAACGAAGGACCGGGCCGGCGGCTCGGGCCGGCCGGGAGGCGGGCAAAGCAGCGGGGCCGGGACCCTCTTTCGGTCCCGGCCCCGCGGTCCTAGGCCAGCCTACGGAGGACGGCCTAGCCCCTACTGCCCACCCAGAGCCGTGTAGGCGTCGACCAGGCCGGCTCCGAAGTACTGGCCGGCTCCGATGTGCTGGGCGGTCTGGTAGATCTCAGTCTTGATCTGCGCCGGGCCGTACTCGGGATGCTGGACGGCAATGAGCGCGGCGATGCCGGCGACCTTGGGGACGGCCATGGAGGTGCCGGCCATCCAAGCGTGGCCCACGAAGCTGCTGCCGGGCCTCACGTACCCGTACGCGTTCAGGCACATGTCGGTGTAGTAGTCGGAGTCCGGCCACCGCTGGAAGTCACCGCCGGGGGCGGCGATGTGGATGAAGCCGCCGCCGTAGTTGGAGTAGGAGGCGAGGGAGTCATCCGGGCCGGTGGCGGAGACACAGATCGCGCCGGCCACCGCTGAGGGGACGTGGTAGGAGGCGCCGACGAACCGGTAGCCCAAGGGCCCGTACTCGTCGTTCAGATACTTGGTGACGATACCCTTCTGCGAGCAGTTCCAGCCGTCGTTGCCGGCCGAGGACACGACCAGGGCGCCGTGGTTGCCGGCGTGAGCAACGGCTCGCCTGTAGGCGTTGAAGTCAGCCACATCGTTGCCGAGTTTGAAGGTCTCTCCGGTGACCGGGTCGGTCCACCAGACCTGGCCCTTGATGTCCCAGCCGCCGAGGCTCATGGACAAGACCTTGCAGCCGTCGTCAGCCGCGGCGACCATGGCGGCGATGATCCAGAGCGAGCTGCCGCTGCCCTCAGCCGTGAGACACCGGTAGGCCCGGACCGCCAGGTCGGGGCCGACCCCGAGGACGCGGCCGTTCGCGGCGATGGTCCCGGCGCAATGGGTGCCGTGACCGTGGCGGTCGGTGAAGTCGTTCGGGTCGCCCGACTCCGTCGGATCACCGCCGAAGCCGCCCGCCGGAACGAAGTTGCGGCCGCCCAGGAAGTTGGCGCTGAGGGCCGGGTGGAACGGCAAGATGCCCGTGTCGATGACGGCGACCATGACGTCATGGGTGCCGGTGCTGATGGCGAACGACAGACCGTTGTTCGTGACCCGCTTGATGTCCCACTGGCGATACCAGAGGTTGGCCTTCGTCCAGTCGACGTCTTCGGTCTCGGTGAGGACCTCGACGCGCGAGATCTCCAGGGTCACGGACAGCGAGGGTCCGGCCGACTTGACCAGACCCGTCCGGAGCATCCTCCCGGCGAAGCCGCCGGGGGCCCTCGCCTGGAGGACGCCTATCTCCGGGATGGTCATGACGACCTCTCCGCCGGCGGCCGCAACCTGACTGGCGGCGTCGGTGGGTAAGGTCTCCTGGTTGAACACAACGGTATAGAGCTGCGTGGCGGGCGCGCTCGCGGCGAGCGGGGCCGGGATGAGGGTGAGTAAGAGAAC
>CALMHV010000111.1 GCA_937863905.1 uncultured Bacillota bacterium | reverse complement strand
CTCTTCCCCCGTGCCCAGATGCCGGTAGGCGAGGCCGAAGGTCCCGGCCACCCGGTCCAAAGTCTCCAGGACTCGCTCCCAAGCCATGGGCGCCGGCTCCTTCCGCCTACTTCCCGGCCCGCGGGTCCTGCCACCATTCGTTGCACGTCGTGGGCAGGTTGCCGGGCCTCAGGTTCGCCCAGTCCACGGTGGCGGCCGTGGCCCGCGAGAGGCGCACGGTCAGCCCCTTCTCCAGGGTGATCTTGTCCGGGCTGTCCCGGAAGGGGAAGATCATTTCCACGTAGACGCTCGAGACGTTCTCGAAGCGGAAGACATCCGAGAAGAACAGGATGAGGCGTCCCTGGCAGCCCCGCATGCCGCCCGCCACCATGACGTACCGGCAGTTGACGACGAACTCGCCGGCTACTGTGAGTTCGGTGGCGTAGACGCCCGGGTCCACGGAGCCTTCCCTCGGCACCCCGAAGATGCTCGTCACCAGTTCCTCGGGCGTCTGGGGCAGTGGGGGAGGAGCCTTCCGGCAGCCGGCCGCGAGACCGCCCGCGGTCAGGAGAGCGAGGGTCAAGGCGAGGAACCAGACAGCGTATCGCGTGGAACGCCGAACGGTGGGTCGCGTGAGCCTCGGAACCATGTTCTATCCTCCAGCGAGAAAGGGTGATGGCCGGCCCGGGAAGGTGACCAGGCCAGCGGCAGGCAATTAGGTGCCGGAACGGGTTTCTCCTGCAAGTCACGGGGGGAAGGTGGTTTCTTGGACCGGCCCGGCGGTGTGCCCGGCGGTGTGCCCGGTGGCGGCCAGCGGCGTCCCCGGCTGGGTGTCTTCGGCGACGTGGTCCTCGACATCGTCGTCCTGCACCGGGAGGACGCCGCGCCGGACAGCGATTCCCGCGCCGCCATCACCCCGACCGCCGGCGGTTCGGCCGCCAACGTGGCCGTCTGGGCCGCGCGCAGCGGCCTGGAGGTGGCCTTCTTCGGCCAGGCCGGCGATGACCTCGTCGGGCGCCAGTTGCGAGCGGACCTGGCGGCGGAGGGCGTGGCCGTGGACCGGCCGGCGGGCAACCTCCACCTCGCCGCCTCCGCCCCCACCGGCATCATCATCGTGAACGTCCATGGCTCTTCCCGGACGATGGTCACCGACCGCGGGGCCAACCTCTCGCCCCCGCCGGACCTGATCCCGGACGAGGCTCTCGCCGCCTGCGCCTGGCTGCACCTCACCGCCTACTCCTTCTTCGAGCCCGGCCCGCGCGAGGTGGCCCGAAGGGCCGTGACGGCCTGCCGGCGTCTGGGCGTCCCCTTCAGCGCCGACCCGTCGTCCTACCGCCTCCTCCGGGAGTATGGGCCGGAGCGTTTCCTGGCCGACGTGGACGGGGCCGCGGTCCTCTTTCCCAACCGGGACGAGGCTCGCGAGCTGACGGGCCGGGACGACCCGGCGGAAGGGGCGGCCGAACTGGCTCGACGGTTCCCGGTGGTCGCGGTCAAACTGGGACCGGACGGCTGCCTCGTGGCGGCGCGGGGGGCGCTCCGGGCCGTGCCGGCTGTCCGGCCGGACGGCCTGGCCATCGACCCCACGGGGGCCGGCGACGCCTTCGCGGCCGGCTTCCTCGCCGGGCTCCTGGGTGTGGGCCTGTCGGGGGCGGGCGAGGCGGCGGACACGCAAGCCGCGGCGTCGGGGGCGGCCGATCCGCAGGCGGCGGCGCAGGCGGCCGTCAGGTTGGCGGCCCGGGCGGTGCGGGTCATCGGGGGGCGAGGCCGGGGATGAGCGGCTACCGGCCGCGGGTGGGGGCGTCCGGGTCCTTGCGACGGCGCTCGAACCGGAGGTAGTCCATGTAGTCC
>CALMHV010000110.1 GCA_937863905.1 uncultured Bacillota bacterium | reverse complement strand
GACGGGACCACGACCGGCCGCTTGACCCCGGTCCAGGTGCAGGGAATGGCGGACGGGGTGGCCATCGCTGGTGGGTTCGGGCACACGATAGCCCTCCGCCGTGACGGGACAGTCTGGGCCTGGGGGATCAACGACGGTCAGCTCGGCGACGGGACCGCGCCCAACCGCCTGACCCCGGTCCAAGCGCAGGGGATGGTGGACGTGGTCGCCATTGCGGGTGGGTTCGTTCACACGATAGCCCTCCGCCGTGACGGCACGGTCTGGGCCTGGGGGGACAACGAACATGGTCAGCTCGGCGACGGGACCACGACCGGCCGCCTAACCCCGGTCCAGGTGCAGGGGCTGGCGGACGTGGTCGCCATTGCTGGTGGGTTCTCGCACACGCTAGCGCTCCGCCGTGACGGGACGATCCGGGCCTGGGGGTTGAATCGCGTCGGCGAGCTTGGCGACGGGACCACGACCGACCGCTCGACCCCGGTCCGGGTGCAGGGACTGACGGATGTGGTCGCCATTGCTGGGGGAGCGGAGCGCACGATAGCGCTGCGCCATGACGGGACGGTCTGGGCCTGGGGGTGGAACTGCGATGGTCAGCTCGGCGACGGGACCGCGACCGACCGCTCGACCCCGGTCCAGGTGCAGGGGATGGCGGACGTGGTGGCCATTGCTGGGGGGGCGGAGCACACGATAGCCCTCCGCCGTGACGGGACGGTCTGGGCCTGGGGGAGGAATGGTGCTGGCCAGCTCGGCGACGGGACCACGACCGGCCGCTTGACCCCGGTCCAGGTGCAGGGAATGGTGGACGCGGTGGCCATTGCTGGGGGACATTGGCACACGCTGGCCCTCCGCCGTGACGGGACGGTCTGGGCTTGGGGGGGGAACGCGAAGGGTCAGGTCGGCGACGGGACCACGACCGACCGCCTGACCCCGACCCGGGTGAAGGGGCTGCCGGACGTAGGCGCGCTATAGGCCGAAAGCCGAGGAGCAGGGGAGGCCGCCAGGGCGGGGAAGCCGTCACGCCCAGGAGGCAGCTCTGGAGATGCCCGAGACCATCGTCGTCGACCGCCGCACCGCTCGCCGGTTCCTGGTTCGCCGGACCGGGCTCGGGAGGGCCGGGAACCCTCCGGCTGCTTCTGCGGACCCAGCCTCAGCTGCCGCCACGGCGGCCACGCTCGCGGCCGTGCGGTCCATGGAGTACATCCAGGTCGACCCGGTGCAGGTCGTGGGTCGTAACCACGACCTCGTCCTGGCGGCCCGCGTGCCCGGCTATCGCCCCGAGGTGCTGGACCGCCTCCTCTACGGCGAGCGCCGTCTCGTCGAGGTGATGGCCAACCAGCGGAGCATCGTCCCGGCCGAGGACTACCCGCTCTTCCGGCTGCGCTTTCGCCGCCTCGAGGAGAAGGAACGTCCGCTCCTGGCCGACCTGGAGCCCGTGCTGAACGAGGTTCTGGTCAAACTGCGGGCCGACGGCCCCCTGTCTTCCCTCGACTTCGAGGACGACCGGAGGCTCTCCGGCTGGTGGAGCCTTGACGGCCAGCCCGACACCAGGGTCGTCCGCCAGGCCCTGGAATGGCTGTGGCACTTCGGGCGCGCCGTCATCGTCCGCCGCGACGGGGGCCGGCGGGTCTTCGACCTGCCGGAGAGGGTGTACGGGAGCGACGGCGCGGGCCCCTTGAGTGAGGATGAACTCCGCTTCCTCCAGGCGGGGCTCGTCCAGAAATACGTGCGGGCCACGGGCCTGTCCACTCCCGGCCGGTACCACTTCGGCTGGTTCAAGCGATCGGCGGCCGAGAGGCGGGCCCTGGCCGCGAGCCTGGTCGAGACCGGGGAACTAGTGCCGGTGGAGGTCGCGGGTCTGAAGACCCCCTACTTCGTCCCGGCCGCCGAGGCCGGCGACCTCGCCACGGCGGGAGCCTGGGACCCGGCCCCGGTCATCCGCTTCCTGCCGCCCTTGGACAACCTCATCTGGGACCGGGAACGAACCCTTGAACTCTTCGGCTTCGAGTACACCTGGGAGGTCTACACGCCCCCCGCCAAGCGCAAGTACGGGCCCTACACCTGCCCCATCCTGCGCGGCGATGTCCTGGTCGGGCGGATCGAGGCCAGGCTCGATCGCCGCAAACCCGCCTCAGGCGGCCAGAGAGAGGGGGAGGGTGACCCGGTGGGCGGCGGTTGCCTGGTCGTCCGAGGTCTCTGGTGGGAGGGGAAACCCCTGGCCCCCAAGGAGTTCCGGGGGGCCCTGGAGGCTTGGGCGACCGCTTGCGGGGCGTCGGACGTCGACTACGACCCGGGCCGGGTCCCGATGAGCAGGTAGGGCTGGCTCACCATACCATCCCCTGTACAAAAAGGGGCCCTGACGGTGTCCCGCGCAGGCCCAACC
>CALMHV010000109.1 GCA_937863905.1 uncultured Bacillota bacterium | reverse complement strand
GCCCGGCACGCTCCAGAAGACGCGTCCCGCCGGGAGGCCCCGGGCGAGCACGGTCACGGTGAGCGTGAGGCCCCCGGGTTCCGAGGGCGGCGCGGCCAGAGCCACCCGCACCTCAAGCTCGGGCGCGGCCGGCAGCGCCGGTCCTTCGGCGCGGGTCGCCGCGGAAAGGCCGGCCAGAAGCGACAGGACGAGCGTGACAGCCAATGGCCTCAAGCTCTTGCGCGGGGGGAGCACGGAGCAGGATACGCGCCCGGGGGGTGTATAATGACCCGAGACGACGCTCTTCCCCGCCCAGTCACGCTGCCCCGGGGGTGGTCACGGTTCCCAGAGCCCTTTTCGTGGACGGCCACAGCCTGGCCTACCGCGCCTTCTTCGCCCTGCCCGACACCTTGGCCACGGCGGAGGGCGAGCCGACCAACGCCGTCCTTGGTTTCGCTCAGATGCTCCTCAAGATCATCGAGGAAGTGAAGCCCGACTACGTGGCGGTGGCCTTCGACAAGGGCCGCCCCGCCTTTCGCCTCGACGAGTACGACCAGTACAAGGCCCAGCGGAAGCCGACCCCGGATAAGCTCCGCCCGCAGTTCGCCCTGATCAAGGAGTTCCTGGGCGCCCTGGGGGCCGCGGTCGTCGAACTCGAAGGCTGGGAGGGCGACGACATCCTGGCCGCCCTCGCCGACCTGGCGACGGATGGCGGGGTCGAGACCCTCCTCCTCAGCGGTGACCGCGACACCCTGCAGCTCGTCGGACCGGGCGTGAAGGCCATCATCACCCTGCGGGGCATAAGCGACACCCATCTCTTCGATGCCCAGGCCGTCCAGGAGAGGTATGGGGTTGAGCCGGCCCGCCTCCCCGACCTCAAGGGCCTGGTCGGCGACCCCTCCGACAACATCCCCGGAGTACCCGGGGTCGGGCCCAAGACCGCTGTGAGCCTGCTCTCCCGTTTCGGCAGCCTGGATAACCTTCTCGCCCACGT
Organism: uncultured Bacillota bacterium; assembly: GCA_937863905.1. Lineage (GTDB taxonomy): Bacteria > Bacillota > Sulfobacillia > UBA995 > UBA9673 > CALMHV01. The sequence goes on along the minus strand of CALMHV010000109.1, from coordinate 5,771 downwards.
GGAGGAAGTGACCCCGGACCGGCTGCGCGAGGCCCTGAAGACCTACGCCGAGGACGCGCGCACCTACCGCTCTGTCGCCACCATCCGGCACGATGTGCCGCTCGAGCCGTCGCCGAGCCTTGACGACCTCGGCTACCGGGGCTGGGACGCCGTCCGGCTGGCGGAGTTCTTGCGCCGCCTGGAGTTCCGGGCCCTTCTTCGCCGCCTGGGGCTGGCGGAGAAGGCCGCGGCCGCGGGCACGTTGTTCTCCTTCACGACGCCCGCGCCGGCCGAGCCGGGCGCCCCCGCGGTCTCCATGGGGACGGCTCGCGGCCGCCGCGTTGTCCAGACCCGGGCCGGATTGGCTGCGGTCGCGGGCGACCTGGCCCGGGCCTCCCGGCTGGCCCTGGCCGCAAGCCTCGACGCCGAGCGTCCCCTGGAGGCCAGGCTCACCGGGCTGGCCATCGCCGGCGACGGCCTATCCTACACCTTGTATGTGCCGATAGCCTCGGTCCCGCCGGGCCAGGCCGGGGCCGTCGCGGCCGGGGCCGCCGGCGCATCCGGCTCAGAGCCCGCCCTGGCTCAGAACAGCCTCTTCGATGAGCCGGTCCAGACGGTCGTCCCTACCGACCCAGTCTCCGGACTCGCCTTCACCGAGGTCGCTGAGGTCCTGGGACCCATCTTGGCCGCCGCCGAGCCGACCAAGGTCATGCACGGGGCCAAGCCTTTCCGGGTCTGGCTGGCCGCCAGCCCCGCCGCCGCCCCCCTCACTCTCGGCGGGCTTGTCCTCGATACCGAACTCGGCGCCTACCTCCTCGACGCCTCCCGGGCCCGCTACACTTTGGAGTCGCTCACGCGGGAACTCACCGGTCAGGACGTCCTCCTCCTGGACCAGCCCCCCGAGGGCTGGACCGCGGCCGCCCCCGGCCTGGACTGGCTGGGCGAGCGCCTCTGCCTGGACGCCGACATGACCCTGGCCATCGCCGACCCGCTCCGCGCCCAGCTTGTCGACAAGGACCTCGACAGCCTCCTCGACGACATGGAGATGCCCCTGGAGGAGGTCCTCGCTTCGATGGAGCTCGCCGGCATCGGCGTCGACGTCCCGGCCCTCCGGGAGATGTCGGTCGAACTCGGGCGGCGCATCGGCGAACTGGCTGCCGGCATCTACCTTCTGGCCGGGCGGGAGTTCAATATCAACTCCCCTAAGCAACTCGGCGATGTCCTCTTCGACCGGCTCAAGCTCCCGGCCGGCCGCAAGACCTCGACCGGCGCCTACTCCACCAACGCCGAGGTTCTCGAGGAACTCGCCGTCTCACACGAGATCGTGGCCAGGATTCTCGAACACCGCCAACTCTCCAAACTCAAGGGAACCTACACCGACGGCCTGGTCCCCCTCGTCAACCGGGCGACCGGGCGCCTGCACACCGTGTTCAAGCAGACGGTCACGACCACGGGGCGCCTGTCCTCGGCCGAGCCGAACCTCCAGAACATCCCCATCCGCGAGGAGGAGGGCCGACGCATCCGGCGCGTCTTCATCCCGGCCCGGGGTACCGTCTTCCTGGCCGGCGACTACTCCCAGATCGAACTCCGCCTGATGGCCCACCTTTCGGGGGATGAGGCTTTCATCTCCGCCTTCCTCAAGGGCGAGGACATCCACCAGCGCACCGCGTCCGAGATCTTCGGGGTGCCGATGGCCGCGGTGACTCCCGAACTCCGCAACCGGGCCAAGGCCGTCAACTTCGGTATCATCTACGGGGTCTCCGACTTTGGGTTGGCCCGCAACACCGGGGTCAGCCGGGAGGAGGCGGCCGCCTACATCGAGGGGTACATGCTGCGGTACCCCGGCATCCACAGCTTCGTGGACCGCACCCTGGCCGAGGCCAGGAGCCGCGGGTACGTGGAGACCATGTGGGGCCGGCGTCGCTACGTGCCCGAACTCCACAGCGCCAACCGCACCCAGCGCCAGATGGCCGAGCGCGCCGCCCGGAACATGCCCATCCAGGGCACGGCCGCCGACATCATCAAGCTGGCCATGGTCGGTCTGGCCCGGGAAATGCGGGACCGCCGGCTCGCCTCGCGCCTCATCCTCCAGGTCCACGACGAGTTGCTCTTCGAGGTCCCGGAGGCGGAGGTCGGCGCCATGTCCGAGATGGTGAAGGTCCGCATGGCCGGGGTCACCAGCCTCGACGTTCCCCTCGAGGTGGACCTCAAGCTCGGCCGCAACTGGTACGAGATGAAGAAAGTCGGCTGAAGGGACCGCGACGCCGCAATGCCTGAGCTACCCGAAGTGGAGACCATCAGACGGACCCTGGCGCCGCGCCTGGTCGGCCGGACCATCGAGCGGGTCGAGGTCAGGACCCCCAAGTTCATCGTCGGGGCCACGCCCGAGGCCTTCCGGCGAGCCGTCGAGGGGGCCACCATCGCCTCCGTCGGCCGGCGCGGCAAGTACCTGGGCCTCGGGCTAGGGGAGGCGGCGACGGCCGCCCTTCCCGGCGACATCGTCATCCACCTCAAGATGGCCGGCCAGCTCGTTTGGTGCCTTCCGGAGACCGACCTCGGCCCGACCCGGACCAAGCACACCCACGTCGTCTTCCACCTGGACGACGGCCACGAGCTGCGCTTCCTCGACCTCCGGCATTTCGGCCGCGTCTACTTCCCGGCGGGTGACCCGGACGACCCGGTGCTGCGGCGCGCCCTCGCGACGATGGCCAACCTGGGACCCGAGCCGTTGGGGCGCGATGGTGCGGCGCCCACCCTCGACTACGAAACCTTCCGGGCCAAGCTCGCCCGCCGGGGCGCCCGCGTCAAGCCGCTCCTCCTCGACCAGGCCTTCCTGGCCGGTCTCGGCAACATCTACGCCGACGAGTCCCTCTTCCGGGCCCGCATCCATCCGCTGCGTCGGGCCTCGACCATCACGGACGAGGAGGCCCGGGCCCTGTTTGAGGCCATCCACGCCATCATCGCCGAGGCCGTCGGGCTGAGGGGCACGTCGATCCGCGACTACGTCGACGGCGAGGGGCAGCGCGGCGAGTTCGCCCAACGCCTCCAGGTCTACGGCCGGAAGGGCGAGGCCTGCCCGCGCTGCGGCGCGTCCATCCAGCGCCTCGTCATCGGTGGCCGGAGCGCGCACTTCTGCCCGGAATGCCAGTCGCCCACACCCGAACAGACGTTTGACTGAAATCCCTCGTATCTGGTATAATAACCCCATAATCGATGCCTCCGACTGCTTGGTCGGGAGGGGTCACTTTGATGGGAGGTGTGTCGGCCCGTGCAATCCTTCGCCATGGTTTTCGACACCGAGGAAGCCCTTCGGCAGGGCGCCCGGCGGCTCGTCGGCAAGTTCGGAGTCACCGGAGAAATAGAGATGCGTCCCCTGCCCAGCGGCAAGTGGCTGCTGGAGGTCTCCTCGGAGAAGGATCTGCGCGACACCGCCCTTGAGAAGCTCGAGGGCCAGCGGATCGACACCGCCACCCAGGAACTCCGGGAGGCGGGAACCTAGGTCGGGATAGCTCCACATCGGGGAGCTGAAACCACCGGCGGCCACCAGCGAAGGTGGCCGCTGTTGATTCCGTTGACCCTGCCGGGGGACGGTTGTAGAATCAGGAAAAGCCGTCGCCAGGAGGACTCTCGGTGCACATCATCGGGCTCACGGGTGGTATCGCCAGCGGGAAGTCGACCGTCTCCCTGGTCCTGCGGGAGCTGGGCGCCCCCGTCATCGACGCCGATCTCGTGGCCAAGGATGCGGTTCGCGCGGACACGGCCGCCTGGCGCGAACTGGTCGAGGCCTTCGGTCCCGACATCCTCCTGCCCGACCGGACCATCGACCGGCGCAAGCTCGGTGACCTGGTGTTCGGCAACCCCGACGCGGTCCGGCGCTTGAACGAGATAACCCACCCCCGGGTCCTCCAAGCCATCCGGGTCGAGTTGGACCGGCTGGCGCGGCGGGCGTCCGAGCCCGGCGCGGGCCCCCCGCCCTGCCCCGTGGTGGTCATCGACGCCCCGCTCCTCATCGAGGCCGGGATGGTGGGGATGGTCGACGAGGTCTGGCTCGTCGTCGTCGACCAGGGAACGCAGCGCCAGCGCCTGATGGCCCGCGACCACTTCGGCCTGGAACAGGCTTTGAATCGAATCAACGCGCAAATGCCGCTCGCCAAGAAGACCCGGTACGCCGATGTCGTCATCGACAACACCGGCCCCGTGCGCGAGACGCGCCGCCTCGTCAAGAAGCTCTGGCAGGAGGCCGTCCGCCGGGCGTCGACCTGACCCGGCTGGCTCCCCAGCAAACCAATACCAGCCGCCGCGACAGCATCATCCGACAAGGCCGCCGATACACTATCGCCCAGAATGCTCGAAAACATCTGGCAGCGCCTGCGCTCCAACCCGAGAGTCTGGATGGCCGCGGCCACCGTTCTGACGGCGGTCCTCGTCATGGCGTGGTGGGGCCGTCACTCCATCGAGCACCGCCTCTACCCCTTCCGCTATCGCGACGAAATCGTCACCTACGCCCAGCAGAACAACCTCGACCCGCTCTACGTGGCGGCGATCATCAAGAACGAAAGCCGCTTCAATCCGGGGGCCATCTCCAACAAGGGGGCCATCGGCCTGATGCAGGTGATGCCGGACACCGGGCGCTGGGTGGCGGAGAAGATGGGCTTCGCCGGCTTCCACCCGGACATGCTCCACGAACCGGCCACCAACATCATGATCGGCACCTGGTACCTGGCGGAGTTGCGGCGCGAGTTCGCCGGCAAGATCGTCCTGGTGACGGCGGCCTACAACGCCGGGCGGGGCCAGGTGAAGACCTGGGCGGAGAACAACAAGGTCAATCTCACGCCGAATCCAGCCGCCGAACTCGCTATCTGGCCCGGTCCGGTGGTGAGTGAGGATTTCCCCGTGACCGAAATCAGAATCAAAGAGACGCGCGGCTACGTGAAGGGCGTCTTGCGGGCGCTGCAACGCTACCGCGAACTCTACGGCAGCGAGACGGCGCCGGCCTCCGTACCGGCCGAATCGACCTCGCCGTGAGTTGATAGCCTCGCATTTCGTGTGCTATAGTTAGTAACGCAGTTTGTGCCGAAGTGGTGGAACTGGCAGACACGCGGTGTTCAGGGCGCCGTGGGCCTAGCGCTCATGTGGGTTCAAATCCCACCTTCGGCACCACTTTTGAAAACGAATGTCCGGATGGCGGAACTGGCAGACGCGTACGTTTGAGGGGCGTATGGGGTAACCCGTGGGGGTTCAAGTCCCCCTCCGGACACCAAGACTTTGCACCTGGAGGTCCGCGTAGAAATGGGCGCGGACCTCCTGCTTTTTCGGGTCCAATTCGAGGTGATGGATGAAGGTCCGGACCAGGCGTTTCCTCTGGGCGGGCTTGCCGGCGGCGAAGACGTCCTCGAAGCTGGTGAGGAACTCCTCGACCTCTCGCGCCGTGGTCTGGAGGCTGGCGGGTGGGTTTGCCTTCAGGGCGCGCAGGTCGCGGTCGTTGCGGGCCAGCTCTTCGTCAAGGCGGGTCGCTTCGTCCCTAAGAAGGGCGGCCGGGATGCCGGCCTTGATGGAGTCGACCAGGCGCCGCTGCTGCTGGGCCAGTTCCTTGCTGCGGTCTTCGAGGTCCTTTATGGCGCAGTTGTAGTCGGCCGGGGCTTCGGCGAGTCTGGCCAGAACGGCGGCGACGGCCGCCTTCCTAGCCGGTGGGTCCGTATAGAGGTCGCGAATCTTGGCCAGAACCCAGTCTTCGACGGTGGCGACGTCAATACGCCAGAGGTCCGGGCAGCCTTTGGCTCCTTTGGACCGAG
>CALMHV010000108.1 GCA_937863905.1 uncultured Bacillota bacterium | reverse complement strand
CGCATGAGGGCCGGGGCCAGGACGATACGGATGAGCGTGGCGTCCAGAGCCACCGCCACCGCCAGGCCGAACCCGAACTCCTTCATGGCCACCAGGCCGGCGAAGACGAACGCCCCGAAGACAAAGATCATGATGGCCGCGGCGCCGGTGATGATGCCCGCCGTCTGCTCGAGACCCTCGGCCACGGCCTCCTCGTTGTTGCCCGTCCGGTCGTAGGCCTCCTTGATGCGCGAAAGCAGGAAGACCTCATAGTCCATGGACAGGCCGAAGAGGGCGGCAAAGAGCATGAGGATGATGGGCGACTCCAGATACCCCAGGGGCTCCAGGCCGATGAGCCTGGCCCCGTACCCGTGCTGGAAGACCAGCGTGAGCAGGCCGTAGCTGGCCGCCACCGACAAGGCGTTCATGAGGACGGCCTTGAGCGGCAGGACCACCGACCGCAGGAGGACCAAAAGGACGATGAAGGTTATCGAGAGCACCAGAGCCATCACCCGGGGCAGGGCCCGGGTGAGTTCGGCGTTGAAGTCCACCAGGTAGGCGGGAAGGCCCCCGATGTGGACCGTTAGGCCCGCGGCCCTGGCGGCCGGGACGACGGTCTCGCGGAGGCGTCCGATGAGGTCCTGCGTCGCGACCTCATCCGGGCCGGACCGCCCGATGACCCTGAAGATGGCCGTGTTCGACCCGCTCTTCACGTTGACCAGGTCCTCGAGGCTCCGGCGCTGGCTCGGGCTCGCCTGGCTCAAGGCCAGTTTGAGGGAGAGGTCGCTCGAGGCCATGATCGTGCCGAGGTCGATTTCCCGCGACTGGCTGGCGACCTGCCGGAGCTGGCTCTCCAGTTCCCCGAGTCCCGGGATGACCTGGTCGAGGGCTCCGGACATCCGGCCGAGGGCTTCCGCAGCCTCCTTGAGGGAGGCGGTTGGGCCCGGGGCGGACGACCCGCTGGCCGCCTGTAGGCCGGCGACGGCCTGGCTAAGGCCCTTCTCCACTTCGCCCAGAGCCGTCGCGGATTGGCCGAGCCCCGCGGTAAGCTGGTCCAGGGCGGCGGCGAGACTGCCCGACGCCTGACCCGTCAAGGGGTTGATGCCGTCCAGGATGGCCAGGGCCGCCAGGGTGGACTGGTAGGTGGCCGGATAGGCCGGGTCGGTCTTGGCGCCGGGCCCCATGGCTTCGAGGCCCCCCTTGGCGGCGGCCACCATTCCTCGGGCCTGGGCGATGGCCGTGGAGAGTTGGGCGGTCGAGGCGGCCATGCCGGACAGCCCGGCCTTAACCTGACCCACGCCGCCCGCCGCGGCCTGCAGGTTCGCCGCCAGGCCGGCGAGAGTCGGGGGGCCGCTCCCCACGGAGACCAGCTGGCCCAGTTCGGCTTTCATGCTCCGCAGGCCGTCGCGGATGGAGGCGAGGGCCGCCGAGGCGACCTGGAGGCCTTCCGCTCCTTCACCCAGGCGGACGGTGGACTCGGCGAGCTGCCTTGGCGGGTCGAGGAACGCCGTCTCATAGTCTTCGTACGTCCAGGCCGGATCGAGGCTCGTGATGCCCAGGACCTCGGCCACTTCCGGGTCGGCCTTGAGGGTTTGGGCCAGGTCGTAGAGCTTCCGGAGATTCCCTTCCGAGACGACCGTGCCCGTCGGAACCTTGACCACGAGGTCGATGGGGCTCATGAGGCCCGACTGGAACTGGCTTTCAAGAACGGCCGCCGCCTGGCGGGATTCGCATTCGGGCGGCGCGGTCTCCAGCAGAGCGAAGCCGGTCCGAAGGCCGAGCGCCGGCGCCGAGAGAGCCAGGAGGGGGACGAGGACCAGGAAGAGATAGGCCCAGGGACGGCGCATCACCTTCAGGGCCCAACGGTGCCAGAAACCGCGACTGGCCGCGGCCCGCTGCTTCCCAAGGGGCAGCCGCAGCCGGTCGACGTTCCGGCCGAGGAGGAGAAGGAGGCAGGGCAGGAACGTGAGGGCGGCGACCACCGAGGAGATGACGACCAGGGTCACGGCGAGGGAGAGCGTCCGCATCATGTCTATCTTCACGATCCAGAGGCTGAAGACGCTCACGACCACGGTGGCCCCGGAGAAGGCGATGGCCTTGCCCGAGGTGGCGAGGGTTCGGGTCATGGCCTCCACCCGGTCGCGGCCGTTGGCCAGTTCTTCCCGGAACCGGGAGACCAAGAAGAGAGAGTAGTCGACCCCGACCCCCATGCCCATCATGGAAATCATGCTGGGGGCGAGGTTGTCGATGACCATCAGGCGCGACAGGAAGTAGACGACGGCCGAGGTCAGGGCCACGGCGAGCGTCCCGAGGACGAGGGGGATGCCGGCGGCCACGAGAGAGCCGAAGATGACGATGAGGGTCAACAGAACGAGCGGGATGGCCAGGCGCTCCGAGCGGCGGAGGGCCCCCTCGGCCGAGGACCGGAGGTCGGAGGCGATGACCGCGTCACCGGTGAGGAAGAACCGGACCGAGCCACCCCGGGCGTCGCTGAGGCGCTCCCTGAGGTCCGGCAGGGTCTTGTCCACGATCTCGCTCTTGGGCGCGCTCACCGACAGGATGGCGACCAGGCTCTTTCCATCGCGCCCAAGGAGCGAGGCCGACGCGTCGTCGTAGTAGGACGTGACCGAGACGACGTCAGGGTTTCCCCTGGTCAGGGCGAGGACGGTGTCGACCTGCCGGCGGTACTCGGGGTCACCGACGGCGAGGCTGTCGCTGGCGAAGACGAGGAGGAGCCTCTGGGACGCGGCTCCACCAAACTCCGCTTTCACCAGGTCGGCGGAGGCCAGGGAGTCGGCCCCTTCCACGAGGGGTACCTCCTGGCGGACGACGGAACTGAGCTTCGGGCCGAAGACGGCGGCAAAGCAGATGAGGCCGATCCAGACAGCCAGCAAGGGCCAGACGAAGAAGGGGAGCGAAGACTTGCCCAGGGGGCGATTCGTTCCGACGGGAACGGACATTGCCTGACGCACCTCCGAAAGCGGCGCTCTTCGGGCGAATGACCAGCTAGACTAGCCTAAGGATACACCTGGCCCCGGGGGTCGGCAAGGAGGGACTGGGCCGGCGCGGAGGTCAGGCCGGTCCGGTGGCCAGTTCCTTGATCAGGATGAGCCACCGGCGCGGCCCGTAGGGCACCTCGCCGACGGGGCGGAAGCCGAAGGTTTCGTAGAGGTGGCAGGCTGAAGTGTTGTCATCGAGGACCTCGAGCTTCACCCGGGGCGCGCCCTGGCGCCTGAGGTAGTCGAGGCCCCCCTCCAGGAGGGCTCTGGCCACGCCGCGGCCACGCCAGGCCGGGTCCACGGCCAGCGAGAGCACCTGGGCCGCGACCCTGTCGCCCGGGCGGAAGGAGCGGGCGAAGGCGACCTTGCTTCGCGCGATGCCGGGGAGGGCTCCAAGGCTGAGGCCGTACCGCCCGCCGAGGAAGCGCACGACCCAGGGGACCCAGGCGAAGGTCAGGGCGGCCCGGGCCGAGAGGCGGGACATGCTGGCCAGGGTGATGGCGTACCCGACGATCCTATCCCCGGCCAGCGCGAGCTGGACCCCTTCGGGCTCGGTCCGTACGACGAAGGCGAAGAAGTCGGTCATGGCCTCCGGCCGGGGTGGCCGATCGCCGAACATGGCTCTGACCGTGTCCGGGAAGCTCACCAGGAAGAGGGCGGCCATGCGGGCCGCGATGGCCCGGGGGCCGCCCACCTGGGCGGCGGAACGCACTGTCACCCTCCGCTCGTCTTCGCCGCTCCGGCTCATAGGCGCTCCCCCTGAGCGAGAGTATTCCACGCGCCTTGACAAGCTCTTGCCTCCCGGCTAGACTTGGAACAGCATTGACGCCCCCTCACCCTTTAAGCCGGCCCGGCGAGGCCGGCAAGGAGACGAAGCCGGTGAACCTTGTCAGCCCGCAGGCAGGAGCGGCGCGAGCCGTATCGAGCGTCGCCAAGGCTATCGGCACCCCTCGCTTTCCGGCGAGGGGTTTTCGTTTTGGGATGGAGTCTGAGCCGGCCTTGAGCCGGCCGACGAAAGGAGGTGCCTTTAGGAAGTGATTCTTCAGCCGAAGGCTCAGATCATGGACAAGGCGGCCATCGACCGCGCCCTGCGTCGGGTGGCTCACGAGATAGTCGAGAAGAACCAAGGAACGCAGGGTTTGGTGTTCATCGGTATCCGCCGCCGCGGTGTGCCGCTGGCCGAGCGCCTGCGCGACAACGTGCGGGATATCGAGGGCAAGGAGGTGCCTCTCGGCGTCCTCGACATCACCCTGTACCGGGACGACCTGACCACCCGTTCGGACGCGCCCGAGGTTCACCGGACCGAGGTTCCCTGCAGCGTCCAGGGGAGGAAGATCGTCCTGTGTGACGATGTCCTCTACACCGGCCGCACCGTGCGGGCGGCTCTGGACGCCATCATGGACCTGGGACGACCCCAAGCTATCCAGCTCGCCGTGCTCATCGACCGCGGGCACCGGGAACTCCCTATTCGCGCGGACTACGTCGGCAAGAACGTGCCGACCTCGGGCCGCGAGGTCATCGAGGTCAAGTTCAAGGAGATAGACGACACCGAGGACAAGGTCCTGATCGTTGAGAAAGTAGAGGAATAGGGGAGCGGGATTTGATGCAGCCCTTTAAAGACCGGTCCCGTGAGGCCGGCAAGGGACAGGTGGGAGAGTCGGAGACCCTCGGTCGCTGCCGCGGCCGCGGGGTCTTTTGTTGTGAGGGGAGTGGAAGGTTTGGCCCTTAGGCGCAAAGACATTCTCACCCTGGAGGACATGAGCGTCCAGGAGATGCAGGCCATCCTCGACAACGCATCATCCTTCAAGGAGATCCTTGGCCGCGACATCAAGAAGGTCCCGACTCTCCGCGGGAAGTCGATTCTCACCCTGTTCTACGAGGCGTCTACCCGCACCCGAACCTCCTTCGAGCTGGCCGGCAAGTACCTGAGCGCGGACACGGTGAACATCGCCACGACCACATCGGCCATCGTCAAGGGCGAGACCCTTAAGGACACGGCCTGGACCGTGGAAGCCATGGGCATCGACTGCATCGTCATGCGCCATCCCATCGCCGGGGCGCCGCACTTCTTGGCCCGGATCTGCCAGGCCTCCATCGTCAACGCCGGCGACGGGATGCACGAACACCCCACCCAGGGGCTTTTGGACATGTTCAGCATCGCCGAACGCAAGGGCCGGCTGAAGGGTCTCAAGGTCGCCATCATCGGCGACATCTTTCACAGCCGAGTCGCGCGGTCGAACATCTGGGGTCTCGGCAAGATGGGGGCCGACGTCTGGCTCGCCGGCCCGTCCACCCTCATCCCGCCCGAGGTCGAGCGGATGGGAGAGACGTTTGGGTCGCGGGGCGGGCGGCTCCGGGTCACCTGCCGGGTCGAAGAAGCCATCGAAGCGGCCGATGTGGTCATGGTCCTTCGCCTCCAGCTCGAGCGGCAGAAGAAGGGCCTCTTTCCCAGTATCCGCGAGTACGCCCGTCTGTTCGGCGTGGACCGGCGGCGTCTGGCCCTGGCCAAGGATGACTTCATCCTGATGCACCCCGGCCCGATGAACCGGGGGGTCGAGATCGCCTCCAACGCGGCCGACGCCGACTACTCGGTCATCATCGATCAGGTCACCAACGGGGTGGCCGTGCGGATGGCCGTCCTCTACCTGCTCCTGGGCGGAGGCGGCGGCGAGGAAGCGGTCGCCGACAAGGGAGGCGAGGTCAGATGAAGCTGATCATCAAAGGAGGCCTGGTCGCCGACCCGGTGACCGGCAAGACCGAACTCCTGGACGTTGTGGTCGAGGACGGTCGCGTCGTCAGGTTGGACAAACCGCCGACCGGAGCCGACCGGACGGCCATGGTCATCGACGCCACGGGCCAGGTCGTCCTGCCCGGGCTCATCGACGCCCACACCCATCTGCGCGAGCCCGGACAGGAGCACAAGGAAGACATCGCCTCCGGGACGGCCGCGGCCGCCCTGGGCGGCTTCACGACCGTGGCGGCCATGGCCAACACGGACCCGGTCATCGACAGCCGGACCGAGGTCGAGTTCGTCCTCAAGCGGGCCGCGGAGACCGGGCTGGTCAACGTGCTCCCGGTGGGTGCGGTGACCAAGGGGCAGAAGGGTGAGGAACTGGCGGAACTGGGCGACATGGCCGAGGCCGGGGCGGTGGCCTTCTCCGACGACGGGCAGGCCATCGCCAACGCCGAACTCATGCGGTGCGCCCTCGAGTACGCCAAGATGTTCGGCCGGCCCATCATCGACCACTGCCAGGACGAGAGCCTGACCAACGAGGGCGTCATGCACCAGGGCTACTGGTCGACCATCCTCGGCCTGCGGGGCATCCCGGCCGCCGCCGAGGAGGTCCAGGTGGCGCGAGACATCATCCTGGCCGGCCGGACCGGCGGGCGCCTGCACCTCACGCACCTCTCCTCCGCGGGCTCGCTCGACCTCCTCCGCTGGGCCAAGGAGCGTGGCCTGCCGGTCACGGCCGACGTCACGCCGCACCATCTCTCCCTGACCGACGAGGTCGTGCGCCGACTCGACTACGACACCGGCACCAAGGTGAACCCGCCCTTCCGCTCGCAGCGAGACCTCGAAGCCTTGCGGCAGGCGGTAGGGGAGGGGCTCATCGACCTTATCGCCACCGACCACGCCCCGCATCACTTTGACGACAAGGACGTGGAGTACAATTACGCCTCCTTTGGCATCGTAGGCCTGGAGACCGCCGTCGGGCTCGTCGTCACGAACCTGGTGGAGCCGGGCATCCTGGACTGGGCGGGGGTGGCCAGGCTGATGAGCCTCGGCCCGGCCCGCCTCTTCGGTCTCAAGGCCAAAGGGCGCCTCGAGGCCGGCGGCGACGCCGACCTGACCATCATCGACCCGAAGGCCGAGTGGACGGTCGACCCGGCTGGGTTCGCCTCCAAGGGCCGGAACACACCGTTTGGCGGGATGGTCTTGCGCGGGCGCGTCACGGCGACCATCGTCCGCGGGCGGCCCGTGGTCCTGGACGGAAAGCTGGTGGAACAGTGACCAACGAGAGGCAGGCTTGGCGGGGGCTGGCGCGGGTTCTGGCGAGCCGGAGGCTTGAAGGCCCGGTCGCCGAAGGCGGCGACTCGGGTGGCCGCGTGTACCATCACCTCACCCTCCTGGCCCCGGAAGTGGCCGCCGCGGCCGTCCCGGGCCAATTCGTGCATGTCCTCTGCCCGCCGCGCGGCGGGGCCGGTGGCGCGCCCTACGCGCCGGCCTCCGCGACGCCCGGCTTGCCCTTTCTCCGGCGTCCCCTCAGCGTCCACGACGCCGACCAGGCGCGGGGCACGGTGGGTCTCCTGTTCTGGGTGAAGGGGCCTGGGACGGCCGGCCTGGCGGCCGCCCGGCCCGGCGACCGGCTGGACGTCGTCGGCCCTCTCGGCAACGGCGGCTTTCCCCTCGGGCTCGGGCCGGCGCTTGTCGTGGGGGGAGGGATAGGGCTGGCCCCCCTCCTGTTTCTGGCCCGGCGGCTGGCCCGGCGCGGCCGGGTCACGGTCCTGGCCGGAGTGGCCCAGGCCGGGGACCTCGCGCTGGTCGAGCCCTTCCGGCGCCTGAAAGACCTGGCCGGCCTGATCGTCACGACCGAGGACGGTTCCCCGGGCACGGTGCCCGGGACCGTCGTCGCCGCGCTCCCGGAGAGCCTGGACGGGCTGAGCCCCGACGGCCTCTCCGGTGCCGTCTACGCCTGTGGCCCAGGCCCGATGCTCAGGGCCGTCTGGGACCAGGTGTCCGCCCGCCCCGGCCTGACCGCCTGGTTCTCCGTCGAGGAGCGGCTGGCTTGCGGGGTCGGAGCGTGCCGGGGGTGCGCCATCCCCGTGCGGACGGGACCCGCGGGGGAGACCGCTTCCCCTCCGGACCCCGGTCGCGCTCCGGACTACCGGCTCGTCTGCCGCGACGGTCCGGTGTTCGACGGCAATCTGCTCGACTGGGAGGCCCTATGAACAGCGGAACGCTCCTTCCCGGCCCCGATCTCAGCGTGACCGTGGCCGGCCTCCGGCTGCGGACTCCGGTCATGACGGCCTCCGGGGCGTTCGGCTACGGACGGGAATACGCGGGCCTGCTCGACCTGTCTGGTCTCGGGGCCATCGTCGTCAAGGGCACGTCCCTGGAGCCGTGGTCCGGCAACCCGCCCCCCCGCACCGTCGAAACGGCGGCCGGCCTGCTCAACTCCATCGGCCTGGAGAACCCCGGGGTCGAGTGCTTCCTTGAGAACGACCTGCCCTGGCTCTCCGGTCTCGGGGTTCCCATCATCGTCAACGTCGTCGGGCGCACGGCCGCGGAATACGCCGCTCTGGCTCGCCGCCTCGACGGGGCCCCGGGCGTCTCCGCCCTGGAGGCCAACATCTCCTGCCCCAACGTCAAGGAGGGCGGTCTCGCCTTCGGGGCCGACCCCGCGGTGGCGGGCGACCTCGTCACCGGGATGCGCCGGGCCACGCGTCTGCCCCTCATCGTCAAGCTCACGCCGAACATCACCGACGTGGCCGCCCTGGCCCGCCGGGTCGTCGAGGCCGGCGCCGACGCGGTGTCGCTCATCAACACCCTTGTCGGGATGGCCATCGACCCCGAGGCTGGCCGGCCCATCCTCGCCCGCGGGACGGGCGGGCTGTCCGGTCCGGCGGTCAAACCCGTCGCCCTGGCCATGGTCTATCGCGTGGCCGCCGCGGTGACGGTTCCGGTCATCGGGATGGGGGGCATCTGGACCGGCCGGGACGCCGTGGAGTTCCTGATGGCCGGGGCCTCCGCGGTGGCCGTCGGCACGGCTCTCTTCGTGGACCCTGAGGCGCCGCTCCGGATAGCCCGGGAGATAGGCGACTTCATGGCCGGGCAAGGCTACGGGAAGGTGGGCGAGATGGTCGGGCTGGCCAACACGGGCTTTTGCGGCCGCCGGCCGGAGTCGTGGGCCGACCGCCCGGACCAGGAGGGGAGGTAGGGCCATGGACCGGACGCCACCTCTCGCGGTGGCTCTGGACTTTCCGGACCAGGGGCCGGCCTTGGCTCTGGCCAGGCGCCTTCTGGGGAAGGTGGCTTGGGTCAAGGTCGGCCTGGAGCTCTTCATCGCCGCCCCGGGGGTTATCGCCGCGCTTCGGGACATGGGCCACGAGGTCTTCGCCGACCTCAAACTCCACGACATACCAAACACGGTGGCCGGCGCCGTGACGAGCGCCGGTCGGGCGGGCGCGAGTCTGCTCACCGTCCACGCCTCCGGCGGGCCGGCGATGCTCCGGGCCGCGGTGGAGGCGGCGGAGGCGGTCGGCCCGGACGACAGGGCCGGCGTGACCGGGGCCTTCGGGGTCCGGCGGCGTCCGCGCCTCCTCGGCGTGACCGTGCTGACCAGCCTCGATCAGTCGGGGCTGGCCGAGGTCGGGGTGGCCGGGCGCCTGGTCGACCAGGTTTTGCGCCTGGCGGCCCTCGCGGCAGCGGCCGGCCTTGAGGGCGTGGTCGCTTCGGCCGAGGAGGCGGCCCGGCTCCGGGCCGTGCACGCTCCGCCCTTTCTGCTCGTAACTCCCGGGGTGAGGCCGACCTGGGACGCGGGAAGCCAAGACCAGGCCCGGGTGAGGACACCCCGGCAGGCCATCCTGGCCGGGGCGGACCTGGTCGTCGTCGGACGGCCGATCACCGCGGCGAAGGACCCCGTGGAAGCGGCGGAGAGGATCGGCGGCGAGCTTCTTGACGCCCTCGGCGAGCTCGAGCGTTCCGGGTAGAGAAGCAGCGGGAGGAGATGTCGAGATGGCGGCAAGGAAACTGGACTCGGAGCGGCTCCTGGCGCGCCTTCGCGAACTGGGAGCCATCCTGGATGGACACTTCCACCTGACCTCCGGCAAGCACAGCCCGGTCTTCATCCAGGGCTCGCGGGTCCTGGAGCACCCGGCCCAGGCGGCTCTCATCGGCAAGGCTCTGGCGGAACGTCTGGCGGGCACCCAGCCGACCGTGGTCGTCGGCCCGGCCATGGGCGGGGTCATCCTCGCCCACGAGGTCGCCCGGGCCACCGGGGCCAGGAGCGCCTTCACGGAAAAGCAAAACGGCGAGCAGGTCTTGAGGCGCGGGTTCCGTCTGACGCCTGAGGACAGGGTTCTTCTGGTGGAGGACGTCCTGACCACGGGTGGGTCTGTCCTGCGTTCGGCGGCGGCGGTCCGGGCCTTGGGCGCGAGGGTGGTCGGGGTCGGCCTCATCATCGACCGCACGGCGGGGAAGGCCGCGGAGACCCTGGGGTTCGGTCCGGACGTCCCGGTGCAGGCCTTGGCCTGGCTCGACGCGCCGGCCTTCGTCCCGGAGCAGTGCCCGCTCTGCCGTGACGGCGTCGCCCTGGTCCGACCGAAGGAGCAGGACCCGGTGGGATAGGGGATGAAATGGACCGGGCATGAATCGGAAAATCCTGGTCGTGGATGACGAGCCCCATATCCGGGAACTCATCTGCCTGTACCTCAGACAGGCCGACTTCGAGACCATCGAGGCCGACAACGGGCGGACGGCTCTTGAACTCGCCCGCTCGGAGAACCCTGACCTCATCATCCTGGACCTCATGCTCCCCGAGCGCGACGGCTGGGAGGTCTGCCGCGAGGTCCGCGCCAGGGGCGACACCCCCATCATCATGCTCACGGCGCGCGACGCCGAGACCGAGAAGCTCCTCGGGTTCGCCCTCGGCGCCGACGACTACATCACCAAGCCCTTCCAGCCCCGTGAATTGGTGGCTCGGGCCCGGGCCGTCCTGAAGCGGGCCGGTCTGGCGGAGGCTTCGTCCTCCGCCGCAATGGGCGCGGTCGAAGGAAGCGTGGCGGCCTCGGCAACCTCGCCGGCCGCGGCGACTCCGGCCTCGGCAACCTCGACGGCCTCAGCGACCCCGGCC
>CALMHV010000107.1 GCA_937863905.1 uncultured Bacillota bacterium | reverse complement strand
TGGGCGCGGCGGTCGGACTCGGTCTGCGGTTGGCCGGAATCCGGTTGGCCGGAGCCCGGGCCATGCCCAGGCACGTGCGCTGGGTGGTCACGACGTTGGTGGGCCATGGTTTCCGGGCCCACGCCGTCGGCGGGGCCGTTCGCGACCTCCTCTGGGGCCGCCGCCCTATTGACTGGGACGTGGCCACCTCGGCCGAGCCCCGCTACGTTCTTAGCGTGTTCCCGCGCGCCATCCCGACCGGAGTCAGGCACGGCACGGTCACCGTGCTCTGCCCTGCCCCCGAGGCTTCGTCCCCACCCCAGGTTGATGTCACGACCTATCGCGCCGAGGGCCCCTATTCCGACCTGCGCCACCCGGACAGCGTGCGCTTCGGCGTGTCTCTCGCCGAGGATCTGGGGCGGCGGGACTTCACGGTGAACGCTCTGGCGCTGGGTCTTGAGGGACGGGTGACCGACCCCTTCGGGGGGCGGCGCGACCTCGTCCGGCGGCTCATCCGGTGCGTGGGCGACCCCAACAAGCGTTTCGCGGAGGATGCGCTCCGGATGATGCGGGCCGTCCGCCTCTGCGCCGACTTGAGCTTCGGCCTCGACAGAGCCACGGCGCAGGCCATCCGGGCGCACGCCGCCCTGCTCCCGCGCATCGCCGTGGAGCGCGTCCGGGAGGAATTCGATCGCTGCCTGGTGGGTCCGGCGCCGGGTCGCGCCCTGGAACTCATGCGGACTCTTGGCCTTCTGGGGTTCGTCGCCCCGGAGCTCCTGGAGGGTGTCGGTTTCGAGCAGAACGAGCATCATGCCCATACGGTCTGGGAACACACCTTGGAGACCGTGGCCAAGGTGCCGGCCGACCTGCCCCTTCGCCTGGCCGCCGTCCTGCACGACGTGGCCAAGCCCCGTACTCTCAGCGTGGAGGACGGTCGCCGGCACTTTCTCGGCCACGAGAAGGTCGGGGCCGAGCTTGCGGTGGCCATCCTGTCCCGGTTGCGCTACGACCGGGCCACCACGGACAAGGTCGTCCACCTCGTCCGCCACCACATGGGGCACTGGCAGCCCGAGATGAAGGACGCCGCCGTCCGCCGCCTCATCAACCGTGTCGGTCCCGAGAACATCCCGGACCTTGTCGCCCTCAGGCGGGCCGATCGACAGGCCGCCGGCCCCCAGGAGGGCCCGACCGGACTGGGGACGGCCGCTTTGCTCGTTCGGATAGAGCGCCTCGTGCGCGAGGACCAGGCCTTCACCATCGCCGACCTGGCCATCACGGGCGAGGACGTCATCCGGGTGGCCAGGATCCCGCCCGGGCCGCAGGTCGGGTTGATCCTCCGCCGCCTGCTCGAGGAAGTGCTGGAAACCCCGACCCTCAACGAGAGTTCGCGCCTCGAGGAACGCGTGCGCGAGATGGTCCACCCCGCTACACGGCCCGGGACGCGATAGGAGACAGCCACTTGGCCTACGTTGCCGAATACCTGGCGTTCATCCGGGGCTTCTCCCGGAACGCCAAGCTCTTCATCTGGTTTTCGGCCCTTTCTTCTCTAGCCGCCGGGCTCACCTACGTCGTGCTCAACCTGTATTTCCTGAGGGTCGGGCTCCAGGAGGGCTTTCTCGGCGGGCTTGTCTTCTACTCCTCCATCGCCGGGGTCATCTTCGCCCTCCCGGCCGGCCGGGCGAGCGACCATTTCGGGCGTCGGGACGCCCTGGTCGTCTCGGGCCTGGTCATGGTGGGAGGCTCTCTGGTCCAGGTGCTGTTCCCGGTTCCCGCTATGCTGGTCCCGGCCACGTTCATCACCGGAGCCGCCTGGGTCGTCTCCATGGTCACCGGCGGCCCTCTCCTGGTGGAATCGAGCGGGCGAGAGGAGCGCGCCCACCTCTTCGGTTTCCAGTTCGCGCTCAGCATGGGCATCCAGGTCATCGGCTCGAACCTCGGCGGGCTCCTCCCCAAGTTCTTCGCCGCGCTGAGCGGCGCCTCGCCCGGAGACGCCGGGCCGCTTCGGGCCACTCTCCTGGTGGGGGTGGCCATCCTGGCCCTGTCGCTCCTGCCCCTGTTCCTGATGGAGCGACGGCATGCCGGTCAAGCCGACCGCCCCGCCGAACCGACCGCCGTCTTCAAGCTCAACCTGACGAACCCGGGGCTGGTCTGGAGGCTCATCCTGCCGCAGACCATCGTCAGCTTCGGGGCTGGTTTCGTCATGCCTCTCCAGAACGTCTTCATGGACCGGCACTTGGGGGCCAGCGCGGCCCAGATAGGGCTCATCGCCGGGGTCGGCGCCATCCTCACCGGGATTGGCTCGCTGGTCGCCCCCATCGCCGCCCGGCGCTGGGGCAAGGTCCGGGCCGTCACGGTGAGTCAGGGGGCGTCTCTGCCCTTCCTGGCTCTGATGGGTCTCGTCCCGAACCTCGGGGTCTACGGGGGCGCCTCGCTGGTCCGCGTGGCCCTGATGAACCTGGCTAATCCGCTCATCTCGAACTTCAGCCTCGAGGTTGTCGATGCCCGGGAGCGGGCCACGGTGAACAGTCTTCTCAACATGTGCTGGAGCCTGGGCTGGGCCGTGTCGGGGTGGGCGGGCGGCTGGATCATGCAGAACGTCTCGTACACCCTGCCCTACGCCTTTACGTTCACCCTTTACTCCATCGGTATCGCCGCCTTCTACCTCTTCTTCCGGACCTACGACCCACCCCTGGCCTCCCTCCGGTCCCCGGAGCCGGAGCCGGACGACCGCAGGAAAGGTCTTCCGGCAGGGGAATAGCAAGGCAGATTGCGGCTGGGGCGGTGACCGCTTAGTGGTCCGGAGCAGGCTTCTTGACGGCGCAGGGCTGCGCCAGGTCTTCGCCTGGCAGAACCCCTTCCGGGCGGCCGCAGGCGACCCGGTCAGCCTCCTGGGCGCCAACGGTAACTTTCCAGCGGAGCTACAGGTCAAGGCTTTCTGTCTGGCCGCCGCCCACGGACCGGGCTCCCCCCT
>CALMHV010000106.1 GCA_937863905.1 uncultured Bacillota bacterium | reverse complement strand
GTATCTCGCCCGAACGAGAACCACCAATATCGAAACCGCAGCGACCGCAAGCACGTGGACTTCCTGGTATGCGATCCTAGCTCCATGCGCCCTGTCCTTGGCATTGAGCTGGATGACTCTAGCCACAAGCGTGCAACCCGACAGGCGCGCGATGAGTTCGTGGACGCGGTATTCCGGGCAGCGGGGTTGCCATTGGCCCATGTCCCGGTGCGGGCCAGCTACAACGTCGGCGAGTACTCCAGGTGGCTGGCTCCCTATCTTGGCGTGAGGCCTGCACCGGCGACGGCCACGCCGGTCGCGCCCGCCTCGCCGCCGGTCTCCGTCGCCGCCAAGCCGATGTGTCCGAAGTGCGGAGTACCGATGGTTTTGATGATAGTGTCTCGTGGCGAACAACAGGGCGAGCGGTTCTACGGGTGCCCCAACTACCCGAGTTGTCCCCAGGTGAGGCCATTCCCTGAGCGAGGCCCCAGGTGAGCACACGGCCGCCGCTCAGCCAACGGCGCTTTCGGTCGCGGGGTCGAAGACGTGGCTCGCCGCCAGGTGCAAGGCCAACCGGACCTTGGCCCCGTAGTGCGCCTTGGTGCGGGGCGTGACCCGGGCGATGAGCGGCTGGCCGCCGACGAGGAGGTAGAGCATGACCTCAGCCCCAAGCGGCTCGACCAGGTCAACCTGCCCTTCGGCGGTCGCGGCGCCGGCGCCCCACCGCTCGATGTCGGCGGGGTCGTCAGAGATGTGCTCGGGCCGCAGGCCGACGACGATCTCGCGACCCTGGTAGGAACGAAGGACCGCCTCGCGCTCCTTGGGTAGCGGGGCGGAGAAGCCGGGACCGGTCAGCGTGCCGCCGTCGACTCGGCAGCGCAGGAAGTTCATCGGTGGGCTGCCGATGAAGCCGGCCACGAAAACGTTGGCCGGGCGCTCGTAGATCTCCTGAGGCGGGGCGACTTGCTGGATGACCCCGTCCTTCATGACCACGATGCGGTCCCCCATCGTCATGGCCTCGGTCTGGTCGTGGGTGACGTAGATGATCGTGGTTTCCAACCGCCGGTGCAGGCGGCTGATCTCCGTGCGCATCTGGGCGCGGAGCTTGGCGTCGAGGTTGGACAGCGGTTCGTCCATGAGGAAGACGGCCGGCTCGCGGACGATGGAGCGCCCGAGGGCCACCCGTTGCTTCTGACCCCCGGAAAGCTCGGCCGGGAGGCGCTTGAGCAGCGTCTCGATGTCCAGGACCCGGGCCGCCTCCCGGACGCGGCGGTCTATCTCCGCCCGGCGGAGCTTGCGCATCCGGAGGCTGAAGGCCAGGTTGTTGTAGACGCTCATGTGGGGGTAGAGGGCGTAGCTCTGAAAGACCATGGCGATGTTGCGGTCCTTGGCGGGGATGCCGTTGACCAGACGGTCACCGATGTAGACGTTGCCGGAGCTGGACTCGTCGAGCCCGGCGATTATCCGCAGGGTGGTCGACTTCCCGCAGCCGGAGGGGCCGACCAAGACAACGAACTCGCGGTCGCCGACCTCCAGCGAGAAGTCGGCCACGGCCGTCACCGTGCCGAACGTTTTCCTCACGTGCTCCAGAGTAACCTTAGCCATACCGGACCGCCTCCAGAACGCGGTGTCGCGACGCCGGAAACCGGCGCCGCGCCCGACTACCCCTTCATCCCCGTCAGGGTCAGGCCCTTGATGAACTGGCGCTGGAAGATGAGGAAGACGATGATGACCGGGATAACGATGAGCGCCGTGGCCGCCATGACCAGGTCGTACCTAGCCCCGTGCTGGGAGGTGTTGAAGTAGGAGAGGGCCAGCGGCACGGTCATCTTCGCTTGCTCGTTGACCGCGATCAGCGGCCACAAGTAGTTGTTCCAGGACCACATGAACTGGAAGATGCCCAGGGCGCCCAGGGCCGGCCTAATCAACGGGGCCACGATGGAGAAGAAGATCCGGGTCTCGCTGGCGCCGTCGATGCGCGCCGCCTCCAGGAGGTCGGTCGGGATGCCTTCGATGAACTGCTTACACAGGTAGATGCCGAAGGCGCTGACGGCGCTGGGGATGATCAGGGCCCAGAGCGTGTTGATGAGACCCATCTTGGCGACGATGAGGTAGGTCGGGATCATCACGACCTGGAACGGCACCATCAAGGTCAGAAGGATGAGAACGAACAGAAACCGCTTCCCGCGGAACTCGAACTTGGCGAAGATATAGCCGGCCAGGCCGCTGGTGAGCAGGGTCAGGAACGTGGTGACCACCGCCACGAGAAGGCTGTTGGCGAACCAGATGAAGAACGGAGCCCGGGTGAGAACCGTCTTGTAGGCGATGAGGGACGGATCGGAGGGCCAGAAAGTGGGCGGGGTGCGGATGATCTCGGCCGGGGTCTTGAAGGACGACAAGATCATCCAGATGAAAGGCATGAGCATCAGCAGGCCGCCGACGAGGAGAACTCCCGCGCTCGCCCAACTCCAGACCCGCGAGCCAGACTTGGCCACTAGGGTCGCCCCCCCTCTGTCTACCGGCCTGGGCCGCCCGATCAGTACTCCCAGGACGTGCTTCTCTTGAGCAACCACAGCTGCACGAGCGTCATGACCATGGTCAAGACGAGCAGGACAACGGACGCCGCCGAGGCGTAGCCCATCCTCGTATAGCGGAAGGCGTTATCGTAGATGAACAGGCCCAGGACCCGGGTCGTGTCATGCGGCCCGCCGTTGGTCATTATCTGGACCTGGGCGAAGACTTGCAGGTAGGAGATCATGGTCATCACCAGGATGAAGGCCGACGTCCGTGACAGCAGAGGCAGGGTGACGTGGCGGAACTGCTGCCAGCGGTTGGCGCCGTCGATGGCGGCGGCCTCGTAGAAGACGGCCGGGATGACCTCGAGCCCGGCCAGGAAGATGACGATGTTGTAGCCGATGTCCTGCCAGAGGCTCATGGCGATGATGGACGGCATGGCCGTCTTTTCGGCGCCGAGCCAGATAACGCGCCCGACGCCCAGGTGACTCAGGGCCATGTTCATGAGCCCCCCCGTGGGCTCGTAAAGGTAGGCCCAGATGACAGCGGCCGCCACGATGGGGGCCGCGGTGGGCAGGAAGTAGAGGGCGCGCAGGCCGTCCCGGAGCCAGCGGAGCCGCAGGCTGTGGAGACCCAGAGCGATGGGCAGCGCGACGAGGATGTTGATGGGCACCGCGAGCAGGACGAACTCGAACGTGTTGCCCAGCGACTTCAGAAAGAGCGGGTCATGGAAAAGGTTGACGAAGTTGGCGAGCCCGATGAACGGCGGGCTCGGGTCGATCGCGCTGTAGCGGAAGAGAGCCAGGACGATAGAAGCAAGGATGGGCAGGATCGAGAAGAGGAGGAACAGCCC
>CALMHV010000105.1 GCA_937863905.1 uncultured Bacillota bacterium | reverse complement strand
CTGGCGTGAAGTCCTCTCGGCCCGCGCCGCCCGCGGTCTGGGCGCCGCGGCCTGTCCTTCGGTGGCCGCGCGCTCTTTGGGCCCGGCGAGGCGCGCCGGCGCGACCGGTCGGCCTCCGCGCGCCTTCAACAAGTCCACCAGGGGCTCGCGCTTCTCGTAGAAGTGGATGACCCAGTCACGGGGACGAGCGCGGTCCAGGGCGCGCTCCAGGGCGGCTCGCTCATCGAGGACGACGTCCACCCTGGCCTCGGAATACCCGGTGTCCAGAACTCCCCGCAGGAAGAGCGAGGCAACCTCACCGCGCGCCCGGCCGCGCGTGTCGGTGTCCTCCCTGATGACCAGATGGTCGGCGCCGCGCGCGGCGAGGCGCCCCATCTCCAGGAGGTGCTCATCCAACCGGTCCCCCGGAGCGCCGATGACGCCGAAGAGGTACCCCGGGCAAAGGCGTCCGGCCGCGGCCAGAACCTGCCCGTAGGCCGCCCGATTGTGCGCGTAGTCGAGGACGACCATCCGGCGCCCGAGCCGCCAGACTTCGAAGCGCCCCTGGTTGGAGGCATAGCCGTCATCGCCCGTGGTCGCCCCCGGCCGGCCGAAGGTGCGGAGCCCTCGGCGGATGACTTCCACCGGAACGCCAAGCGACCACGTCGCCGCCACGGCCGCCAACAGGTTGTCGACCTGGAACGGAAGGAGTCCCCCGAGGGTGAAGGGCACGGCGGCAAGGGGAAGGAGAGACACGCTCCTGGCACGCCCGCCGGGTGCTCCGGCCTCGCCCCCGTCGAGGACGACGGTCCCGCCCGCGGGATAGACCACCCGGCCGCCGCGGAGCAGGTGCTTGCGGGCCACCAGGTTCTCGGGGGTCCGGGCGAAGTACACGACCTCTCCCCTGGCCCGTCCGGCCATGCCATGCACGAACGGATCGTCCGCGTTTAGGACGGCGTGCCCATCGCTCGACACGGCCTCGACAACCAGGGCCTTGACGTAGGCCAGATCCTCCTGGCTGTGCATCCCGTCCTGGCCCTCGTGATCGGCGCTGATATTGGTGACGAGGCCCACGTCGCACCGGTCGAAGGCCAGCCCCTCGCGGATGATGCCGCCCCGAGCCGTCTCCAGGACGGCCGCCTCGACCGCCGGGTCGACAAGGAGGGCTCCCGCCGTCTGGGGCCCGGCGCAGTCGCCGCTCGCCACCTTGGCCCGGCCCACCCAGGCGCCATCCGTGGTGGACAACCCGACCTCGAGGCCGCTCACGGCGAGGATGTGGGCGATGAGCCGGCAGACCGTCGTCTTGCCGTTCGTGCCGGTGACGGCCACAATCGGGATGCGCCCAGGCCGACCCGCCCAGGGCCCCCGCGTCAGCCAGGCGACGCGGAGTTCCCGGCCATCCGGCCGCAGTAGGCCGTCCAGGATGGGACCCGCCACAGCCCGGGGCTGCCCTTCGGACGGGTGGAGGTGCATCCGCAGACCGGGGGCGGCGTTGACCTCCAGCACCACCCCGCCCGTCTCGGTGATGGGCCGGCCGATGTCCGGGCCCACGACGTCGACCCCGGCCACGTCGAGGCCTACCAGCCGGGCCACCCGCACGGCCAAGCGGCTGTTTTCGGGGTGCACTTCGTCGGTGACATCCCGGGCCGTCCCGCCCGTCGAGAGGTTGGCGTTGTCGCGGAGGACCACGGCCTGGCCGGCCGCGGGCACCGCCTCGGGCGCCAGGCCCTGCCGGTCGAGCACGGCGACGGACACCGGGTCAAGCACTATCCTCGTCAGGGCCCGCCGGTGCCCGATGCCTCTGGCGGGGTCGCGGTTGACCTGCTCGACAAGCTCCCGCACGGTGTGGGCTCCGTCCCCCGTCACCTGGGCCGGGAGCCGCTCGGCCGCGGCGACCAAACGTCCGTCGACGATGAGGAGCCGGTAGTGCCGGCCGAAGACCTGTCTTTCCACGAGAACCTTGTCGGGGCGGGAAGTCTCGAACGTCGCGGCCAGGTCATAGGCCTTTCTGACGTCCTTGGGACGGGACAGGTTCAGGCTTACTCCCCGGCCCTGGTTTCCGTCGACGGGCTTGACGACCACCGGGGCTCCCAGCAGAGTCAGAGCCCGGATCGCTTCCTGCCGGCTGGCCACCGCGACGCCGGGCGGTACGGGAATGCCTGCCCGGGCCAGGAGTTCCTTGGTGAGGACCTTGTCCCCGGCGAGGTCCACGGCCGGGCAGGGCGTGCGCGAGGTGACCGTGGCCGAAACGCGCCGTTGCCGGGAGCCGTACCCAAGCACGAGCTGGCTGCTCCGTCCAAGACGCCGGACGGGGATGCCCCGGCGAACCGCTTCGGCCGCGAGAGCGGCTGTGCTCGGACCCAGGCCCGCCGCCTCAGCCGCCTCCTTGATGGCCTCCAGGTGCGGGCCGACTTCCGGCCGCCGACCGTTGGCCACGGCTTGGACGATTTCCACGGCCCGCCGCCCGGCCTCTTCACCTCCGGCCACCGACCCGCACTCGAAGATGACATTGTAGGTGCCTTTCTTGTCCGCTTGCCGTGTCTTGCCATAGATCACGGTCCAGCCGGCCATCGCCTGGAGTTCCAGGGCGACATGCTCGATGACGTGCCCGAGGAAGGTGCCGTCCTCGAGCCGGCGGAGGAAGCCACCCGGGCGAGAGCTTGAGCAGTGATGCCCGGCCAGACCGGGCAGAGCCGTGCAAAGGAGGTCGCCGAATCCGGGCAAGTCGCTGGTCTTGCGGCCATCGTATTTCCCAAGATCGACGAGCATGGCCACCACCGGATGATGGCTGTAGATATTGCGACCTTCATAGGACTTGATGCGACTCGTTTTCATTGGGGAGGAGAGGTTGGCCCTAGCGGACGGCGGGCATCGAGGTCGTACCCGTACCCCTCGGGCAGGATGTGGAGGACCACGTCGGTGAGGGCCAGGGAGTCGTCCGGCCGGGCCTCGGAAGCGTTCGTCTCCAGGATGGTCCGGCCGTCCAGGATGGTGACCGTCTGGGAGCCGGTGACGCGCAAGGTCCGGTCGGGGAAGACCACGACCCCCGTGTCCTCGTCGATACCGAGACCGAGCACTCTTGGGTTCTGGGCCAGGGCGGCCAGGAGACGGCCGAGCCGTCCTCTCTGGGCGAAGTGCTGGTCGACGACCGCGCCCTCGAGAAAGCCCATTCCTGGGGCCATCTTGATGGTGCACTTCTTGGGCGCGTCGTCGCTGGGCCCGGTTACGATCATGGTTTCGCTCATGGCTGACGCGCCGGCCGACGTTCCGGCAATGACCGCCCCCTGGCCGTATCTCTCGTGGAGGGCGGCGTCAAGGAGAGTGCCTCCGAGAGTGCTCGTGAGGCGGAGTTGGTCGCCTCCAGCGAAGAAGAACCCGGTGGCGCCCATTGCCCGCCGGAGGATGTCGTCATTGCCCGCGTCGGCCCGCCTCAGGACCCGAAGGGTTTCCACCCGTTTCGCCCCGAGCCGCTTGAAGGCCCGGGCGTAGTCTTCCTCCGTCCCCTCGGGCTCGTCCGAGGCGGTGGCCAAGATGGCGATGACGGCGTCGGCGCCCCCGGCCAACCGGACGAACGCGGATAGAATCCGGCCGTCGCGGTCTTCGGCGCCGCCGATGATGACCAGTGGCCCCGGCCGCGACTGGGTGCGGGGCTGCGTCTTCTCCTCTTCTCCCACCTGGTACAGCACCACCCCGGCCTAGTCTGGCCGGGGTGGCTGAGGCCTATGTGGCGGCGCGGTCTAGCTCACCGCTTCACGCTTCTGCTTCTCCTCCTCGACGAGGACGCGACGAAGGACCTTGCCGATGAGGCTCTTCGGGAGTTCCGACCGGAACTCGACGAACTTAGGCACCTTGTACTTGGCGAGCTTCTCCTTGCAGAAGCTGATAATCTCCTCCGCGGTCGGCTGCTCGCCCGGCTTCGGCACGACGAAAATCTTCACCGTCTCGCCGCGGTACTCGTCCGGGATGCCGATGGCGGCCGCCTCCTGGATCTTGGGGTGCTCGAAGAGGACCTCTTCGATCTCCCGCGGGTAGATGTTGTACCCGCCGGCGATGATCATCTCTTTCTTCCGGTCCACGATGAAGGTGTAGCCGTCTTCATCCATCTTGCCGATGTCGCCGGTGTAGAGCCACCCGTCTCTCAGAGTGACCGCGGTCTCATCGGGACGGTTCCAGTAGCCCTTCATGACCTGCGGTCCCTTGATGACGACTTCGCCCGCCTCGCCGATGGGCATCTCCTTCTTGCCGGTCTCGATGTCCATGATCTTGGAGACGGTGTTGGGGAACGGCACGCCGATGCTGCCCGGCTTGCGGAGCCCGTAGATCGCGCTGCAGTGCGTCACCGGGGAGGCTTCGGAGAGCCCGTACCCCTCGACCAGACGGCCACCGGTAATCGCCTCGAAGGTCTTCTGGACCTCCAGCGGCAGAGCAGCCGCCCCGGAGAGGCAGGCCTTGATCGACTTCAGGTCGTACTTCTTGATGTCCGGGTGGTTGATCACGGCGATGTACATCGTCGGCGCGCCGGGGAAGAGGCTCGGCTTCCACTTCTGGATGGCCTTGAGGACGTCTTCGACGATGAAGCGGGGCATCAGGACCATGCCGGCGCCGATGGCGGCCCCGAGGTTCATGCACGTGGTCATGGCGTAGCTGTGGAAGAGCGGCAGCGCGGTCATCACGCGCTCCTGACCGTGGCGAAGGCCGGGCATCCAGTTGGATACCTGCCAGGCGTTGACCAGGAGGTTGCGATGGGTGAGCATGCAGCCCTTCGAGACGCCGGTCGTCCCGCCGGTGTACTGCAGGCAGCAGAGGTCTTCGCTGGGCTTGAACTCGTAGCTGGGGGGCTTGGGCTCGTACTTCGCGAGCAGGTCCACGAACTGCAGGTCGTTGGGGCTCGGGGGGATGTGGACGAGCTGCCCCTGCTTCTTGGCCTTTATCGGGTAGAGCTTGTTGAGCGGGAAAGGTAGGAAGTCCTTAACGCTGGTCCAGATGACCTTCTCGAGCGCCGTGGCGCCGCGGACCTTGGAGATGCGGCCGTACAGGAGATCGAGGACGATCATCACCTTCGCCCCGGAGTCCTTGAGCTGGTATTCGATCTCCCGTTCCACGTAGAGCGGGTTGAACTGGACAGCCACCGCGCCCGCCTTCAGAACCGCGTTGAAGGCGATGACTGCCTGCGGGCAGTTTGGCAGCATAATCGCGACTCGGTCGCCCTTCTTCACCCCGAGGTCGTGCAGGGCGGCGGCGAGCCTATAAGACTTCTCGAGGAGTTGGCTGAACGTGAGCTTCCCACCCATGAAAATCGTGGCGATGGTGTCGGGATAGTTCTTCGCGGCGCGCTCGAGCAATTCGTGAACAGGGATGTCGGG
>CALMHV010000104.1 GCA_937863905.1 uncultured Bacillota bacterium | reverse complement strand
GGCCGCGTGCTATACTCATCTAACTTGACAAAGGCATATGTGATTGGACACAAGCAGAAGCCGTTTGCTTCTCACCCGGCGGCGCCGAAAGCGGAGGTTGCCAGCCTGGGTTCCAGACAGACACCTGGGTTTCCATCTAGGCCACCACTGGAGGCGACGGTTCTACCGTCGCCTCTTTCGCTTTCATCACACCCGCTCGAAGGACGGAGGTGATACTGATAAGTCGAGACCTAAGGATCAATGAGCAGGTGCGGGCCAGGGAGGTCCGCCTCATTGGTCAGGAAGGGGAGCAGTTGGGGGTTGTGGCCTTCCGGGACGCTCTGCGCCTGGCCCAGGAGGCCGGCCTCGACCTCGTCGAGGTCGCTCCGACCGCGAAGCCGCCCGTCTGCCGCATCATGGACTACGGACGTTTCAAGTATGAGCAGGCCAAGCGGGACCGCGACGCCCGGAAGAAGCAGCGCGGCGGCGACGTGAAAGAGGTCAAGCTGCGGCCGAACATCGACGACCACGACTTTGATTTCAAGTCGCGCAATGCGTACCGCTTCCTCAAGGAAGGCAACAAGGTCAAGATGACGATCATGTTCCGCGGCCGGGAGATCGTCCACCAGGACCTGGCCCGAAACCTCGTGGCCCGGTTCGCTGAGACCGTCGCCGAAGTCGGAGAAATGGAACGTCTTCCGAAGGTTGAGGGCCGGAACATGATCGTCTACATCGCGCCGAAGGCCGAGGTCAGGGCGGAGGCGCGGGCCCAGGTCGCGCGTTTGATCGCGGGCGGCCCGGAGGTCGGGCCGGCAGCCGCGCCGGCGGTCCAGCCAGCCATCGTGCCGGCGGTCCAGCCAGCGGTCGCGTCGGCGGCCCCGCCGCCAGCCGCGCCCCCCGGCGCGGAGCCCCCCGAGGACAAGTAGCCGGTGTGGAAGGGAGTTGCCAGACGTGCCCAAGGTGAAGACGCACAGAGGGGCCGCCAAGCGCATGAAGGTCACCGGGACCGGCAAGGTCATGCGTCAGATGTGCGGCAAGGTCCACAAGCTCGAGCATAAGTCCGCGAAGCGTAAGCGCAAGCTGGGGAAGGACGTGCCGGTGGACAAGGCTTTCCAGAAGAGGGCAAAGCGCATGCTGCCCTACGCCTGACGGGAGTGAGAACGGATGGCTAGAATCAAGCGTGGCGTCACCAAGCATCGCCGGCACAAGAAGATTCTCAAGCTGGCCAAGGGGTTCCGCGGGTCGAAGTCCAAGCTGTGGCGGGCGGCCAACGAAGCCGTGCTCCACGCTCTGTGGTACTCTTTCCAGCACCGGCGTGAAAAGAAGGGCGACTTCCGCCGGCTCTGGATTGCCCGCATCAACGCCGCCGCCCGCATCAACGGCATGTCCTACAGCCGGATGATGAACGGTCTCAAGCGGGCCGGCGTCGAGATCAACCGGAAGGTCCTCGCCGACATCGCAGTGCGCGACGCTTCGGCCTTCGCGCAACTGGTGGGCAAGGCCAAGCAGGGGCTCCAGGGGGGCCAGTAGGATGGCTGACCTGGCGTGACCGCTGACAAGACGATGATAACCGCAACTTCGAACCCGCACGTGAAGTACGCCCGCCGGCTTCACCGGCGGCGGATGCGGGAGAAGGAAGGGCGTTGCCTTCTGGAGGGCGTCCGTCTCGTGGCCGACGCGGCCGGGGCGGGCGCTTCCTTCGTTCTTGGCTTCTGGGAGGAGACCATGCTCAGGGTGCCGGGCGGCGAGGCGCTGCTCGGGCGGCTGATGGAGCGCCCGCCCCTGGGCGGCTTCTTCGAGGTCCACCCGCATGTCATGGCCGAACTGGCCGACACCGAGGCGCCGCAAGGCATCGTCGTCGTGGCCCAGAGACCCGCGCCCAACCCGCGGTCCCTGCTGGGTGAGGCGGCACCGGCCACCCTGGCCATCCTCGACAACGTCCGCGACCCGGGCAACGTCGGCACGGTCATCCGCTCGGCCGACGCCTCGGGGGCGGCCGGGGTCATCTTCCTGCCCGGCACGGCCGACCCGTTCGGTTCCAAGGCCCTCAGGGCCTCGATGGGGTCGACGTTCCACATCCCGGTCGTGGCGGCCGAACAGGCGGTCCTGGCCTACAAGAGCGAACTGGGGGATTTGGGCCGGCGAAGCGAGCGAGCCGAGCCGGCCGATGGCGAGGCCGCGGGCGACGACGAGGACTACCTGCCGCGCACGGAGACGGCCGCCCACCTCCCCAGGCTCCTGGCGCAATTGGGCTACCGCGTCTTCGTGGCCGACGCCTCGGCCGAAGCCTCGCACTGGGATGCGCCGCTCGGCGGCAAGGTGGCCATCGTCCTCGGCAGCGAAGCCGAGGGCCCCGACCCGGTTCTCTGGGCCGGCGCCGACAGGATCTCCATCCCCATGCTCGGCCCGGCCGAATCCCTTAACGTGGCCATGGCCGCGGCCGTCCTCCTCTACGAGGCGGCCCGGGCGAGGGAGGGCTGGGGTCGGTAGCGTGTTCCCCGCGGGCCGTGCTATACTACCCCCATGTTATTGGCGCCCTTTCCAGCGGCGAGTTCGCCGGGAGGGCGCGGAAGGTTCTGCCCATACCGACAAGGCGATGAGGGGGAGGAGTAGGCCGGTTCTCTTGGTCCCGAGGGAGGGGCGCCGCGACTGGAAGCGTCCCGGCCAGGACCCGGCTGAAGTTCGCTCCCGAGCCGCAGGCTGAACGCCGCGGGGAGGCCCACGGCAAGTAGGCTGAGCCGGAACTCCACCGTTATCCGGAGGCGGGCATGACGTGCCCGGCAAAGAGGGAGGAACCTCTCCCCGAGCGCGGAAGCGGCGGG
>CALMHV010000103.1 GCA_937863905.1 uncultured Bacillota bacterium | reverse complement strand
TACGACGTGACCTCCAAACCGCCCTCGACCATCGAGTGGGAGTAAATCGCCTGGGTCCCAGTTCGCCGACACGAGCCAGGCTAAGGAGAAGTCACCCCGTCATCTTGCGGCCAGCCAGTCCAGGAGCCGGTTGACCATTACCGCCGCCTCGGCCCGGGTGGCGAGGCCGGTCGGCCGGAAGGTCTTGGTCCCGTTCGCCTCCTGGTATCCGTGGACGATATCCTCGGCGACCGCCACGGCGACGTGGCCCGGGTACCTGCACCGGCCTAGGTCGGTAAAGACGTCCGCGCCCCCAGCGCCGCCGCCCCCCGCCGCTGGCAGGGCCTGATCCTCCAGGCCCATGGCTCGCACGACCATGACGGCAATCTCCTCCCGCGTGATATTGCGGTTGGGCTCGAAGATGCCGCCGGGATACTCGTCCGGCCGGATGAGGCGGGCGGTCACGGCCGGGCCGATGTAGCCTTGCCCGGACACCCAGTGGTCGGCGGTGTCCGCGAGATCGCCGGTGGCGCCCGGCTGGGGTTCGAGGCCAATCGCCAGGACGAGCATCTTGACGAAAGCCGCCCTGGTCAGGTTGGCCTGGGGCCGGAAGGTCCCGTCGCCCACGCCGGACACGATGCCTAGGGTCACCAGGCGGGCTACGCCGTCTTGGGCCCAATGGCCGGCTAGGTCTGGGAACTGGCTCAAAGCCAGGGCCAGCGCGCTCACGAAGTCGGCCGGCACGTAGGTCTCGCCGTTGAGAGCCTGGACCGGCAGGTCCAGTTGCACGGGACGTCCGTCGATATAGGCCCAGGCGCTCCCGACCGTGACGGTGCCGAGATGGCCTCCGACCGACCAATTGGTGCGCGACTCCAGCCCGGGGATGGTCTCGGCCGTGGCCCCGAGCCGGGCCAGGCACGAAGCCGGAACCACGACCGTCCCATCACAGTGGCGAAGGGCCTGGCTGGCGAACGGGAACGGCGGGTCGGCCGCGCTCCAGGCATCGCCGGCCGAAGCCGGCGCGGCCGGGAAACCGTTATTAGAGTCAAGGGTCAGTTCGGAGCCATCCCGACCGGTCAGGGTGAGAGGCTCCACCCCGCCTTCGAAACCCGCTGGGACCCGGAAAGAGAACTTGGTCCGCGATGGGACGCTCAACTCCCGGACGGGCAGGCCCCCCATAAAGACCGTCACATCCTGGCGCACCCAGATGCCGCCCAGCGACACTTCCACCCGGTCCCCCTGGGACGACCACGACCACTGCCCGCTCGGGCCAACCTCGATCGTCCCCGGACCGGTGGTGAATGACCAAGTCTCGTCGAACGCCGAGGCGCCGACCGATCCGACAAAGCGTGCTGTATAGACGGTGTTCGGTTCGAGGGGCTGGCGGGGGATGAGGGCGACCGTGCCCGTGCCGGCCAGACAATCGTCGTGGGCCGGGTCGAAGACCATGACGGCCACGGTGCCACCGGAGGCCGCGGTCAGGGTCGCCGCCGACAGCACCGGGTCCCCGGCGTCAGGGAAGCCCAGGGTGACCGTGTATCCGAGGGGACCCTGCGTACCCGGGTAGAGCCGGAGCGGGTCCGGTCGTTCCCGGCCCACCCAGGATGTCGGCACGCCCGTCTGCCCCGGATAGGGATAGCGAACCCTCGCTAGGCTGGCGCCCCCCGGGCTGCCCACTCCGGCGGTCGGCCCGCCGCCTCCGCCGAGCGGCCACGCGGGACCGCAATTGAGCACGTTCGCCAGCCGCTCCCCCGAGGCGCCGGCGTAGCCGAGCAGCCTGTTGTCCGGGTCCACGAGAGACAGGCGATGATAGAGAGAGGCAAGCCAGCCGCTGATGGCCCGTTCCGCCCCAGGCTCGTAGGCAACGACCTCTCCCGTGGTCTCGTAGTATCCGAAGTAGCCGGCCCGGTCGCCGGGTTGTGCCCCGGTGAACGCAATGCGGTCCGGCTGCTCGACATGGGCATCGGCCAAGGGGTCGACGGCCAAGTAGGCGGCGTGGGCGGAGGCCGCCGCGCTCAGAGCCGGGTCCAGGCCGAAGGCCGGCAAGCCGGCGGCCACGCGGGCCGCGTTGAGATAGGCCAGGGCCAGACGGCTCTCGGCGGACGGAGCGGGGAGCTGGGCGAGGGCTCCAGGAACCACGGTGAAATCGTAGGACTCCCGGAGCGGCTGGAAGGACCAGCCGGGTTTGGTCGACTTGGGCTGCACGACGAACTCCACGTGATGGGTTCCCACGGTAAGCGGCGTGGGAGGCACGTAGTAGAGAAAGCCCGTCGAGGCGTCCCAGGTTAGCGGGACCTTGACCCCGTCCAGCCAGGCCTCGGCTCCCCCGAGCCTCTCGCCCGCACCGAAGACGAGCTTCTGGGCCAGCGGCGGGCGGCTCACCCCGACGTTCCCTTGCGGACGGGGCTGGAAATGGTAGTAGGCGCTAACTGGCCCGGCCGCCAGAAGGACGATGAGGCCGAGGATAAGGCCCAACCATTTGGGTGCGAGGCTCCTCTTAAGATGCATGGCAATGTCAACTCCCGTTCGGTTACCTCGGGAGGTGGTTCGACCGGCCAGGCTCAGGTTCCTTCTCACATACGTCCAGACGGACGCCCCACCGCTGGAGGCTGTCAGAGGATCTGGCCCTCGTCGCCCGGGCGAGCCTCCGGTTCCCGCAAGAGAGCCGGGGAGGGAGGGAGCTAGGCGTGTGGCCTG
>CALMHV010000102.1 GCA_937863905.1 uncultured Bacillota bacterium | reverse complement strand
CCGCTCGCCGTCTTCGGGAAGGCGATGACCTCCCGGATGCTCTCCTCGCCGGCCATGAGGGCCGCGATGCGGTCGACGCCCAGAGCGATACCGCCATGAGGCGGCGCCCCATACTCCAGGGCCTCCAGGAGGAAGCCGAATTTCTCGACATACTCCGCCTCGGGAATACCCATGGCCCGGAAGACCCGTTCCTGGCCTCCTCGGACGTGGTTGCGAATGCTCCCCCCACCCAGTTCGGTGCCGTTGAGCACCAGGTCGTAGGCTTTGGCCCGGACCTGGAGAGGCTCCTGCTCCAGCCGTTCGGCATCCGCCTCGAGCGGGCAAGTGAAGGGATGGTGCTTGGCGCCCAGCCGTCCCGCCTCGTTCGATGCCTCAAGCAGCGGGAAGTCGGTCACCCATAGGAAGCGGAGTTCGCCCGGACGGCGCAGTTCCAGCTTGTCGGCCGCCCGTAGGCGCAGATGACCCAGGGCCGCGGAGGCCACGCCCTCCTTGGCCGCGACGAAGAAGGCCACGTCCCCGTCCTTGGCTCCCGTCGCCGTCCGCAAGGCGTCCACGTTCTCAGGCGTGAGGAACTTGGCCACCGGAGACCGCGGGCCGGACGGTTCGAAGGCCATCCACACCAGCCCCTGGGCCCCGAAGGTTTTTGCCTCCTCGCTGAAGAGGTCAAGGTCCTTCCGGCTGAACGCGGCCGCGCCACCGGGAACCGCGAAGCCCCGCACGAGCTCGCCTCTCGCCCCGGCCTCGCCGAAGACGCGGAACTCGCACCCCGTCAGGGCGGCCGTCACGTCCTCGATGGTCAGGCCGAACCGCAAGTCAGGGCGGTCCGAGCCATAGCGCGCTACGGCCTCGCCGTAGTCCATCACCGGGAACGGGAGCCGAAGCTCCACCCCCGCCGCCTCGCGCCAGATTCTCGCCATCAGTCCCTCGGTGAGATGGCGCACATCGCCTGGCTCGACAAACGACATTTCGATGTCGATTTGAGTGAACTCAGGCTGCCGGTCCGCCCGAAGGTCCTCGTCGCGGAAGCAGCGGGCTATCTGGAAGTACCGCTCGACCCCGGCCACCATCAGGAGTTGCTTGAAGAGTTGGGGCGACTGCGGGAGGGCGTAGAAACGACCCCAGGCGTTTCTCGCCGGAACGAGGTAGTCCCGGGCCCCTTCGGGCGTGCTGCGCGTGAGGTTCGGCGTCTCCACTTCCCAAAAGCCGAGTTCGTCCAGATAGTCCCGGGTGGCTTTGACCATCCGGTGGCGCAGGGCCAGGTTGCGCTGGAGCCGCGGACGGCGGAGGTCGAGATACCGGTAGCGGAGGCGGGCCAACTCGCCCGCGCTGACCGCCGCGCCGTCGGCGCGGGTCGCGCCCTCGGTCGCTCCGCTCGCCGGACCGGCCCCCTCACCGCCCTCACGCCTGGCCGGGACATCGTCGGTGTAGATGGGCGGCGTGCGGGCCGGGTTGAGGACTCGCACCTCGGACGCCCGCACCTCTATCTCGCCCGTCGGCATGGCCGGGTTGGCCAGCCCTTCCGGACGCCGGGCGACGACGCCGCGGACGGCCACGACCCACTCCGACCGCAGCCCGGAGGCCCGGTCCGCCAGGTTCTCGCTGAACACGACCTGGGCCACGCCGGAGCGGTCACGCAGGTCGATGAAGGTCACTCCGCCGTGTTCCCGTCGGCGCGCGACCCAGCCCATGAGGACCACTTCGCGTCCGGCATCCGCCGCCCGCAGTTCACCCGCCCCGCCCGACCGGACCCAACCAGCCATCGCCTCGGCCCCTGGTCCTTCATCCGAAATCAACTTTGAGCCCCCCTGCCAAGCTCCGCCAGAACCTCGTCCGCCGGAACCGACGTCTGCTTGCCTGATGCGAGGTCGCGGACCGCCACCACCCCGGCGGCGAGTTCCTCGTCCCCGATGATGAGCATCCAGCGCGCGCCGGCCCGATCGCCCGCCTTGAACTGGGACCGCAGGCTGCGGCCCAGGAGATCGCAGATGGCCACAAACCCGGCCCGTCTCAGCCGCCGCGCCAGGCCAAAACCAGCTATCTCGGCCGCCGGGCCGACCGTGGCGACGTAGACGACGCCCGCCGAGAGGCCGGTCGTCCCGCCCTCCCCCGCCGCCTCGAGTCCTTCGGCCTCCAGAGTGGCCAACAGCCGTTCGACCCCGAGCCCGAAGCCCACCCCGGGCGTCGGGGCCCCTCCCAGCTCCTCGACGAGCCCGTCGTACCGGCCCCCGCCGCAGAGCACGCGGTGGGAACCGCCGCCCGCCTCGTCCTTGGCGGCGCCGCCCGCCTCGTTCCCGCCGGTCCCGGCCGGGTCGTAGACGATCTCAAAGACGGTCCGGCTGTAGTAGTCGAGCCCGCGCACGAGGCCCGGGTCATCGGCGTAGCGGAGCCCCAGGGACCCCAGGCCTTCCTTGACCCGCGCGAAATGGCTCCGGCACTCGGGGCAGAGGTTGTCCGCGCTCATGGGCGCCCCGAGCAGGAGGGCCCGACAACGCTCGTTCTTACAGTCGAAGAGGCGCAAGGGGTTCTCCCGGAAGCGGTCCTGGCAGTCCTCGCACAGGTCGCCGACCCGCCCCTCGAAGTAGGAGACCAGCTTGGCCCGGTAGGCCGGCCGGCAAGCCGGGCAGCCGATGCTGTTGAGCCGGATGACCAGACGGGTGAGGCCGGCCGCGGCGAAAAGCTCGTGGGCGACCAGGATGACCTCCACGTCAGCCAGGGGCGAGGCCGCCCCGAAGACCTCGATGCCGTACTGGGTGTGCTGCCGGAAACGGCCCGCCTGCGGGCGGTCGTACCGGAACATCGGGCCGAGGTACCAGAGCTTCACCGGCTGCGGCGCCGACGGCAGGCCG
The DNA here is from genome assembly GCA_937863905.1 of uncultured Bacillota bacterium. Lineage (GTDB taxonomy): Bacteria > Bacillota > Sulfobacillia > UBA995 > UBA9673 > CALMHV01. Next base: position 1,862 of record CALMHV010000102.1, on the reverse strand, counting down.
TTCTCCAGGTAGGCTCGCCCCACGCCGGCCGTACCCTCGGGGCGCAAGGTGAGCAGGCGCCCGCCCCGGTCCTTGAAGGTGTACATCTCCTTGCGCACGATGTCCGAGGACACTCCGGACGTCCGGGTGTAGAGGTCGCTCTCCTCGAAGATGGGCGTGCGGATCTCGCCATAGCCGAAGCTCGCACTGTGCCCGGCGATGAGAGCTTCGAGGCGGCGCCACTTGGCGGTCGCCTCGGGCAACACGTCCTGGGTCCCTCGTGGGCGCTGGTACGCCGGCATATCGACCCACCCCCGGTCTCCTCTGCCTGGAGGAATAGATGTCTTACCCTAGAAAGTTCCCGGTGTGCTTCCGCAAACCTCCACACAGGAGGCTCGTCCCTTGACCCCTAAGCCCCTGAAGAGGACAAGTTTTCGCTTCTCGCTCCTGCCGCTGCTCCAGGTTCTCGACCTGACCCGGCATCCGCTACGCTACGTCCTGATCGTCTTGATTCTGGTCATAGCCATCGGCACGTTCGGGGTCGTCTTCTTCCTCGCCGAACCGGGGTCGGTGGGCGACCTGCGCGAGGACTACCTCACCCGCGAGGCCTACAGCTTCCGCACCCTGGAACTCGTCGGCTTCTACGCCACCGTCGTCTACCAGAACGGTGGGGCCATCGTGCCCGTGTACTCCAGCGGCCACCAGGTGACGGCGGCCATCATCACCGGCCAGGGGGTCATCACCCTCAAGACCTCGCCCGCCGCGACCCCCGAACTCGCCCACCTCGTCGGCGACCCGGAGGCCTCGGACCTCACGGCCACGGTCGTCGGCTGCTACCTCCCGGTGAGCTACCAGGTCCTTGAGAGTCTGAAGGAGTCGTGCTCGGCCGAGGTCTCCCGCGCCTACGGTATCCACCTGCCCGAGGCGGAGGCCATCCTCAAGGACGTCCGCCGCAACCCGAACCTCGTCATGGTCTTCGGGCAGACGCGGCAGTTCACGGAGGGCGCCCCCGTCTCGGCCTACTTCCAGACGGAGCGGTTCGGGGGCCTGACCATCCTCGAGGGCTCCTCGGTCACCATCACGGCCAGTCTGCCCCAACGCACCCGCATCACGTTCCTCAACGAGTACCCCTTCCGCTCCGTTCTTTCACCCATGACCGTCCAGACGCCGGTCTTCTCCGGGCCCATTCTCGGCTTCGGCGTGGTCAGCTTCCTGCTCATCGCCCTGACCTACGTCCTGACCATCGACCTGGTCCAGCCGAGACCCCAGCCGCGCCACGCGAAGGGCTACCATCCCCATCCCCGCTCGTGGGACTGGGCCTTCATCGGCGTCGTTTTGTTCGGCGATATGCTCGTGCGGCTCATGGTCAACGTCGCCTTGGTCCGGTCGGAGGCCATCATCGGCTATCAGCTGGTCGGCCTGGTGGCCATGGTCTACTGGGTAGAGTACGTCGGCATGGACCTTCCGACCTACTTCGGGGTCACCCGGCGCAACCTCGCCCGGGTCCTGTTCGTGGCCGCCAGCCTCGGGGTGCTGGCGACCATCGGGGGGGCCATGGGCTTCCCCAGCGGCTTTCGGAACGTGAGGTTCATCGCCGTTTTCGGCCAGCTCATCTGGTCGTTCGGAATCATCGGCGTCATCCGGGGCGTCTACTACTACGGGTTCATCCAGACCACCTTCGAGAGGCACTGGGGGCGCTGGGCGGGCTGGCTCGGCGCGGCCGTCGCCACGGGGCTCGTCTACTTCCTCCCCGGGTTCATCCCGGCGCCGGGTAACCCCGTGACCTGGCCGGCCTCCATCATCGGCGGGCTCATCACCCTCACCCTGACCTTCGCGGTCATCGGCTTCCTCTTCCACCGGACGCGAAGCGCCTGGGGCGCGGC
>CALMHV010000101.1 GCA_937863905.1 uncultured Bacillota bacterium | reverse complement strand
CGCTGCCTTCCTTGCCAGCCGCCCGGCGCTCCTGTAGAATGTCAGGCATAGCCATGACGGGGATGAAGTAGGCCGCCCGGTCACCCAGAGACGGGGCGAACGGTGCAAGTCCCGGACGCGAGCGGTCGAAAGCCCCCCCGGAGCTTCCCGGCGAAAGCGCTCCCAAGGCGCCCCAAGCCGGGCGGTCGGGCCCGATAGAGCCCAAGGGTGCCGCCTCGCCGTTCCGCGAGGCGCCCTAGAGGCCGCGTCCCTTTTTCGGGAGGTCCGCGGCGAAAAGGGTGGTACCGCGACGCTAAGTGTCGCCCCTTGTCCCGGCGGAAGCCGGGGCAAGGGGCTTTTTCTTTCAACCTCAGTCAGGCCGCACCGCAGAGAGGGGTTCGCGCCATGGAAAGTCTCGGCGGAAACCAAGTCCGCGCCAGGTTCCTGGAGTACTTCCGGTCGAAGGGGCACGAGGTCGTGGCCTCCTCGTCCGTCGTCCCAGCCGGCGACCCGACCCTGCTCTTCACCAACGCCGGGATGAACCAGTTCAAGGACGTCTTCCTCGGGCGCGAGGCCCGCGCCTACCGGCGCGCCACCACCTCTCAGAAGTGCGTCCGGGCCGGCGGCAAGCACAACGACCTTGACCAGGTCGGGCGGACCGCCCGGCACCACACCTTCTTCGAGATGCTGGGCAACTTCTCGTTCGGCGACTACTTCAAGGTCGAGGCCATCCGCTTCGCCTGGGAGTTCCTGACGCGCGACCTCGGCGTTCCCGGCGAGCGTCTGACCGCCAGCGTCTACCAGGACGACGATGAGGCCTACACCATCTGGCACGAGAAGATCGGGCTGCCGCCCGAACGCATCCTTCGCCTGGGCGAGAAGGACAACTTCTGGTCCATGGGCGACACCGGCCCCTGCGGCCCCTGCAGCGAGATCATCTACGACCGGGGCCCGGAGTTTGCCTGTGACGGTGGGCCGACGCCCGGCGGGACAGCCGGCTCTTCGGGTGCCTGCGCCGTCGGCAAGTGCGACTGCGACCGCTGGCTCGAGGTCTGGAACCTGGTCTTCATGCAGTTCGACCGGGACGCCTCAGGGGCCATGACGCCCCTCCCGCGCCCCTGCGTGGACACGGGCCTGGGTCTTGAGCGCATCTCGTCGGTGCTCCAGGCCGTGCCGTCGAACTACGAGACCGACCTCTTCCAGCCGTACCTCGACTGGCTCACGGCCCGCACCGGACGTCCCTACGAACGCGGGGAGGGGGGCTTCCCCTTCCGGGTCATCGCCGACCACGCCCGCACTTGCGCCTTCATCATCGCCGACGGGGTTCTCCCGTCCAACGAAGGCCGCAGCTACGTCCTGCGGCGCATCCTGAGGCGCGCCGCTCGGTTCGGGCGCGTCGTCGGCTTTGACCGGCCGTTCCTGCACGAGATGGTGGTCATCGTGGCCGAAGTCATGGGCGAGGCCTTCCCCGAACTCATCGAGAAACGCGACCACATCCAGAGGGTCATCGAGTCGGAGGAGGCCCGTTTCCTGGAGACCCTGACCGATGGGACGCGGCGAGCCGAGGAGATGCTGGCGGTGGTGGGAGAGGGCGGCGTCCTCTCCGGCGGTGACGCCTTCCTGCTCTACGACACCTTCGGCTTCCCCATCGACCTCACCGAGGACATGGCCGCCGAGCGGGGGCTAGCCGTGGATCGGGCCGGGTTCGAGGGGGCCATGGAGGAGCAGCGCCGCCGCGGCCGCGAGGCCCGGGAGGCCTCCGGCGCCGGCGACGAGCTTGAGCTTGTGGTCGGTCTCTTCGCCGGGCAGCCGGCCAACCGCTTCGTGGGCTACGACGAGCTCGAGGTCAAGACGACCCTCTTGGCCGCCGCCGGCGGACCCGGAAGCCCCGCCGCCACTGCGCCGGGCCGTCCCGACACCGTGTACCTCCTCCTCACCGAGGTTCCCTTCTACCCGGAGGGCGGCGGCCAGGTGGCCGACCACGGGGTCGTGGAGGGTCGCCTCGGACGCCTGGAAGTGGAGCGCTGCTTCCGACTGCCGGACGGCAAGATTGTCGTGGCCGGCTCAGCGGCGCCGGCGCCCAGTCGCTTCGAGGCCGGTGAGGTCGTGACCGCCGCCGTTGACGTCGACCGGCGCCGGGCCGTCGTCCGCAACCACACGGCGACGCATCTCCTGCACCGCGCTCTCCGCGACATTTTGGGGGAGCACGCGGCCCAGGCCGGCTCGCTCGTCACGCCGGATCGGCTGCGCTTTGACTTCTCGCACTTCGCCCCGGCCACCCCGGCCGAACTCACGGCCGTCGAGGACCGCGTGAACCAGGCCGTGATGGCCGCCCGGCCCGTGCGGGCCGCCGTGACGACCTACCGCGACGCCGTCGCCGGCGGGGCCATCGCCCTCTTCGGCGAGAAATACGGGGACGACGTCCGCGTGGTTGACATAAGCGGTGTGAGCCGCGAACTCTGCGGCGGCACCCACTGCGCCTCGACCGGGGAGATCGGTCTCTTCCGCATCCTCGGGGAGAGTGGCATCGGCGCCGGCCTGCGCCGCATCGAGGCCGTCACCGGCACGGGCGCCCTCGAACTCTTCCGGCAGGTGGAGGCGACCCTCGCGGGAGCCGCCGCTGCCTTGAGATGCGACCCCGGCGAGGTGCCGGCTCGCCTCGAGCGGCTCATGACCGAGGCCCGCGCCCAGGAGAAGCAAGCCAAGCGGACCCAGGCCAAAGACATTCTCTCCCTTGTGAAGGCGAAAGCCCAAGAGGCCGAGGGCACGGCGCCCTACCGCTTCGTCATCGCCGCGCTTCCGTCGACCTCGATGGAGGTCCTCCGGGAGGCCGGCGACGTGGTCCTGGGGCAGCCGGGGCTGGGCCTGGTCCTCCTCGGCGCCCCCAGCGAGGACGGCGAGCGGGTCAACTTCGTGGTCATGGTGTCTAAGCCGCTGGTGGATAAGGGTATCCACGCCGGGAAACTTATCGGGGAGGTCGCCCGGGTGGCCGGCGGCGGTGGGGGCGGTCGCCCCGACATGGCCCAGGCTGGGGGGCGCGAGCCCGCCAAGCTGGACGATGCCCTCGAACGGGGTCGAACTCTGCTGAGGCAGGCGCTGGAGGAGAAGGTCGGCGGCGGCACGAATACCCCGGCCAATCCTAAACCTGGGGGGTGCTGAGCTTGACGACCGAACAGGAGAAGACCAGGACGTTCCGGGGCCTCACCCCCGAGGACGAGACGGCGAAACCCCGTGATGTCCTGCTCCGCGTGTACGAGGCCCTCCAGGAGAAGGGCTATAACCCGATCTATCAGCTCGTGGGTTACCTCGTCTCCGGCGACCCGGCCTACGTGACCACCCACAAGGCGGCGCGGAGCCTCATCCGCAAACTGGAGCGCGACGAACTCCTTGAGGAGCTCGTCCGGAGTTACGTCGAAAAGAACACGTGATTCCTCTTAGGGACAGCATCCGTTCGAGGCGTTTCCCACTCCTTACGGTCCTTTTCATCGCTGCCAACGTCCTTGTCTTCCTGTACGAGGTGTCGCTCAGCCGCCCGGAACTCGTGGCCTTCACGATGAAGTGGGGCTTCACCCCGGCCCTGCTCTTCGGGTCGGGCGGAGCCACGCCGCCGGCTCCCTTCGGCCTTCCGGGGATGGGCGGCGGAGGCGCCCCACCCGCCCTCACCTTGGTGACCTCGACCTTCATCCACGGCGGCTGGACCCATCTGGGCATGAACATGCTCTTTCTGTGGGTTTTCGGGGACAACATCGAGGATAGGCTCGGGCGGCTCAAGTTCGTGGTCTTCTACGTCCTGACCGGAGTCGCGGCCAACCTGGCCCACGCCCTGGCCTCGCCTGGCGCGGACGTGCCCGTCGTCGGGGCGAGCGGGGCCATCGCTGGGGTCCTCGGCGCCTACTTCCTGGGGTTCCCGCGCGCGCGGATCACGTCCCTCATCTTCCTGGGGTTCTTCGTGACCGTCACGCAGGTGCCGGCGGTGGTCTTCCTTATCATCTGGTTTGTCCTGCAACTCTTCATGGGCCTCATGTCCTACGGCGCCGCCGGCCAGACCATCGCCTGGTGGGCCCATATCGGGGGCTTTGCCACCGGTGTCGTGCTGTTCCTCCTTCTCGGCGGCCAACGCGGCGAGAGAGTGCGTACGTAGCGGGCCGGCTACGGCTCTCCGGCCACCTGGTAGATGACCAACCAATCGCCCGCAGCCACCTTGCCGAAGGGACGCAGGTCCTCGCCCGCCCCGACCGTCACCCGGAGGGCGACGCGTTTCCCGTCCGGTGAGGCGACCCGCTCTCCGCCCGGCCAGCCGGGGTCGGCGGCCACGGGTGTCGCCGCAGCGGAGGCGAAATCCCAGACCATCGCCTTGTTGGCGACCGGATCCTCAAGGAAGAGGCGGTCGCCGGCCGGGGAGAAGCGGGCCGGCAACCAGGGGCCTTCGGCGCCCAGGGCCAGAGCCGTGGGGGCAAAGGCCGGACCGCGGGCCACAAAGACCACGCTCGTCTGGCCGTAGTTGGGAACGCCCGGCTCGAGCATCGAGTCGACGCTCACTTCGGCGTAGGCGAGTGACCCTCCATCCGGCGACCACACCAAGCCGGTGATGGACCTTCCCGCCGCCGGGTCGCTCAGCGAGATGACCGCGACCGGCTGTGGGTCTGGCACGCGGTAGACGCGCAGTTCCCGCCCGGCATCCAGCGGATACAGGGCCTCAGGCATGGTGATGGCCTTGGCCGGGTCGATGGCCAGGACGGCGAGCCATTCGCCGCCGGGCGAGGGGTACGGGGACAGGATTGCGCCGCCCCCACTGATGGTGGCCAGGACCTGGCCGCCGGGTTGGGCGACCATTATCAGGTTGCCGGAGCCCTGGTCTCCGTCATCGGCCCTGACGACAATGAGGCTATCGGTGATCCAGGTGACCGCGCAGCCCGAGTAGGGGAAATCATACTGGGGAATCTGGGTTTGCACCGTTCCGACCCAGGTCTTGGTGTCAAAGCAGGTCGACCCCTTCCGGCCGAAGGTGAGAAGGCGCGCCCCGGTGGGCGAGAGGAACAGGCTGTTGGCCTCGCCGAGGGAGATGGGGCTGCCCGTCATCGGGTGGACCCAGGCCGTGAAATCGGAGTAGTGGACGCCGACGCACCCCGCTCCGCCCGGGAGCGGGAACGCGATGGCCAATTGGTCCGCGATGGGAAGGGCCACCGACCGGGTGTCGCCCCCGACGCCGAGCGTGACGTAGATCTGCCGCGCGTCGGTCACGTCGCCCCAACCGTAGGCTTCGGAGGCCGTCAGCCAGCCCACGGTCCGGAGGTTGGCGAAGGG
>CALMHV010000100.1 GCA_937863905.1 uncultured Bacillota bacterium | reverse complement strand
CGACCCCGCGGCCGCACCCGGCGACCCTGGCCTGGGCGCGACCCCGCGAATAGGAGGGCAAGCGACATGCCTCAGCACATCTACGGCCCCACGTTCGAGGAGATGCTCCACCCCGACCGCATCCCGGGGGACATCCGGCCGCGGGCCCTCAAGGCCCTGGAGGAGGCCCCCCTCGACCCCATCAACCTCTTCAACATCACCTGGAAGGACCCCGAAGACAGGGTCCGCTACATCGTCCTGGAGAAGGCCCTCACCGGCGTTGACGCCAACATCGTCGTCCTCTACGGCAAGGATTTCCCGACCGGCAGCCACAAGGTCGGGGCGACCTACTCGGTGGCCATGGAGAAGCAGCTCCAGGGGGAGATCGAGCCCGGCGCCCACACCCTGGTCTGGCCGTCGACGGGCAACTACGGCATCGGCGGGGCCTGGGTCGGCCCCCGGCTCGGTTACAAGTCGGTCGTCGTCCTGCCGGAGATGATGAGCCGGGAGCGCTTCGACCGGATCGAGTCCTACGGGGCGACCTACATCGCCACGCCGGGCTGCGAGTCCAACGTCAAGGAGATCTACGACGCCTGCAAGGACCTGGCCAAGCAGGGCGAGATCCGCGTGCTGAACCAGTTCGAGGCCATGGCCAACTACCGCTTCCACTACTACGTCACCGGCCACAGCGTCGTCGAGGCCGTTCGGGAACTGGCGGCGGGGGTTGGCGGGGCGGACGGCATCGGCGACGGGCGTGTGGCCGCCTTTGTCTCGGCCATGGGCTCGGCCGGGACCATCGCCGCGGGCGACCTCCTAAAGCAGCGCTTCGCGACGAGGATCGTGGGCCTGGAGCCGATCCAGTGCCCCACCCTCTTCATGAACGGCTACGGCGGCCACGACATCCAGGGCATCGGCGACAAGCACGTCACCTGGATCCACAACGTCCTGAACATGGACGCCCTCGTCTGCGTCGACGATATCGCGTCCAAGAAGGGGCTCCAACTCTTCTCCGAGCCGGCCGGCCGGGACTACCTGGTGAACGAGGCCGGGGTCAGCCCGGAGCAGGCCGGGCAGTTGGCGACCCACTTCGGCATCTCGGGCGTGGCCAACGTCATCGGGGCCATCAAGACGGCCAAGTTCTACGGGCTCGGGCCGGAGGCCAACGTGGTCACCATCGCCACCGACGGCCTCGACCGGTACCCGTCGGTCATGGCCGACCTGGCCCGGACCCACGGGGCGGTCACCCGGGAGCGGGCGGCGGCCTACGTGGAAGCCATCTTCCACGGGGCCAAGCTCGACTGGATCCAGGAGGGCGACAGGCTGAACCGGCAGCGCTGGTTCAACCTCAAGTACTACACCTGGGTCGAGCAGCAGGGGAAGACCGTTTCCGAACTGGACGCGCAACGCGACCCGGCCTGGTGGGAAGGCCACCAGCAGGAGGTCGCGGCTTTCGACCGGTGCCTGCGCCAGGCGAGGGGTTTCTAGTCCATGGACGACGGTAGGGCGATAACGGTTGCGGTCATCGGACCGGCCGACCTCACGGCCGAGGTCGCCGCCGTCGCTGACATCGCCGGCGCGGGCCGGCTCTTTGACGGCCTCGAGGTCTGGGCCCTGCCCTACGAGCGGGTCGACCAGGCCGCCGAACTCTACGCCCGGGCCGCCACCCGCGCCGACGCCGTTCTCTTCACCGGCCCCCTCGGCTACCACCGGGGGACGGGGGGCCTGCCGGTCGCGGCCGTGCCCACGGCCTACGTCCCCTACTCGCCCCTGTGGCTCTACGCGCCGCTCTTCGCCGTGGCCGACCGCGGCTCGCTCCGCCGGGTGAGTCTGGACAGCCTGGACCTCGGCGTCCTGGAGGCCACCTACCGTGAACTGGGGCTGCCCCTGGAGAAAGTCGTGATCTACGATCCACGTGCGGACGCCCCACCCGTCGGCAACGTGCTCCCCAACGACCCGTCACCGGACGAGGTCGCCGCCTTCCACCGGCGGGCCAGGGAGGAAGGCCGCTGCACCCACGCCCTGACCTGCATGCTCTCGGTCTACCGGCTGCTGCGGGCGGCCGGGGTCCCGTGCCTGTGGCTGGTCCCGTCGCGGGTGGCCCTCCAGGAGGCTCTCGAGAAGCTGCTCTACGTGGCCGAGGGGGTGCGGGCCCGGGGGGCGCGGATAGTCGTCGGCCTGGTCCGCCCGCGGGACAACGGCCTGCCCTTCAAGGCGGCCCGCCTGCGGCTCAAGGCCCACGAACTCCTGCTCTCCCAGGTCGAGGAGTTCGACGGCCACCTGGTCGACTCGGGCAGCGGGGACTTCCAGTTCTTCACGACCCGGGCCCACTTCGAGAAGACGACCGGCCTGTACCGCCACTGGCCGCTCCTGGAGAGACTGGTCCAAGCGGGGCTGGAGATGAACGCCGGGGTGGGCCTCGGGGCCACGGCCGGCGAGGCCGGGGCCAACGCCCGGGCGGCCCTGGAGGAGGCTCTTCGCGGCAAGGGCAGCGCCTGCTTTGTCATGCTCGAGGGTCAGCGGCTCATCGGGCCGCTCGGCCCGGGGGCGCGGGAACTCGACGCGAGGGGGCCGGCCCTCGGCCCGGGCCCGGGGGCCTCGCTGCCGCGGGCCTTGGCCGCCCTGGACGGGATGGCCGGCGACTTCACCGCCCGCGACCTGGCCCTGCGGCTGCGGGTCGGTCTGCGGACGGCCCACCGGGTCCTGTGGAGGCTCCGCGAGGCGGGGGACGTGCTCGAAGTGGGGCAGGAGTCTAGTGGCCCGCGAGGCCGGCCGCGGCGAGTCTACCGCCGGCGGCACGACGCCCCGGACGGCGAAGGAGGAGGACGCGCTTGACGGCGGAGAAGACGCGCTTGGCGGCGGCACGGACCGGCGGGGACATCCGGATGGAAGTGCTCCGCCGGGCAGAGGCTTACCGGGCGGACATCGCCCGCTTTCTGCGAGACATGGTGGCCATCCCCAGCCCGAGCGGCCAGGAGGGGCGGGTGGTCGACCGCATCCTGGACGAGATGCGCCGGGTGGGCTTTGACGAGGTCTACCGGGACGAGGTCGGCAACGCGGTGGGGCGTATCGGGACGGGCCCGGCGACCATCCTGTACGACGGCCACATCGACACGGTGGGCCTCGGCGACCCCACGGCCTGGACCCACGACCCCTACGCCGGGAAGGTTGAGGACGGCCGGATCTACGGGTTGGGAACGGTGGACGAGAAGGCCGCGATGGCGGCCATGGTCCACGGCGGCCGGATCATCAAGGAACTGGGCCTGGACCGGGACTACACTCTCTACGTGGTCGGCACGGTCCAGGAGGAGGACGGCGACGGCCTGGCCGCCGGCCTGTTCGTGGAGCACCTGAAGGCCAAGACCGGCCGCCGGCCCGACCTGGCCGTCCTGGGTGAGCCGACGGACCTCGCGGTCTATCGCGGCCACCGCGGCCGCTGCGAGTTCAAGGTGGTCGTCAAGGGCCGGGCCTGCCACGGCAGCGCCCCGGAGCGCGGCGACAACGCCGTCTACAAGATGGGCCGGGTCCTGGAGGGCATCCAGCGCTTGGCCCCGCGGCTCAAGGACGACCCGTTCCTGGGCCGGGGGACCATCACCGTGACCAAGATCGAGAGCAAGTCGGGCTCGCTCAACGTTGTCCCGGACGAGTGCACGATTGTCGTCGACCGCCGGATGACCTGGGGCGAGACCCCCCAGTCGTGCCTGGAGGAACTCCGGGGTATCGTGGCCGAACTGGGTGAGCCGGACGCGCCAGGGAAGGGGCCAGGGGTTGGGGGTACCGGGGCGGAGGTCGCCCTTCTGGATTACGACGCCGTGAGCTACACCGGCTGCCCGATGCGGATGGCCAAGGAGTACCCGACCTGGGTCACCCCGGAGGACAGCCCGGCGGTCACGGCCGGACTCCGCGCGGCCGAGGACCTCTTTGGGGTCCGGCCGCCCCTGGGCAAGTGGGCTTTCAGCACCGACGGGGTCAGCCTGGCGGGCGGGTACGGCATCCCGACCATCGGCTACGCCCCGGGCCACGAGGTCCTGGCCCACACGGTCGGCGAGTGGGTGGCCGAGGACCAACTGGTCAAGGCGGCCGCCTTCTACGCCTGGTTCCCGGCGGTGGCCGCGGCCGAACTGAAGAAGGGCAAGGATTGAAGGATCGCAGCGGCAATCTGTGAAGCCGTCAACGTTTGCAGGGGAGGTTCTTTGAGCGTGACCAGCACTCTGCTGAGGGGCCGTCACTACCTGACGGACATGGACTTCACCGACAGCGAACTGGAGACCGTCTTCGAGGTGGCGGCCGACCTGAAAAGGCAGTTCGGCCTCTCCCTCCCGCACCGGCTCCTCCAGGACAAGACCCTTTTCATGATCTTCTTCGATAACTCCACCCGGACGCGCAACTCCTTTGAGGCCGGCATGACCCAGCTCGGCGGGCACGCCCACGACCTGACCCCGGACCGGCTGCAGATCTCCCACGGCGAGAACGCCAAGGATACCGCCGCGGTGCTCAGCCGCTACGGCCACGCCATCGCCGTCCGGCATACGGTCTTCGGGGAGGGCAACCGGTACCTCCGCGAGGTGGCCCAGAACTCGCGGGTGCCGGTCTTCAACATGCAGTGCGACATCTACCACCCCTTCCAGATCCTCGCCGACATGATGACCATCCGCGAGCGTTTCGGCCACAACCTGCGCGGGGTCAAGATCGCCGTCTCCTGGACGTCGGCCCCGAACTACGTCCGGCCCATCTCCGTCCCGCAGAGCCTGGTCCTGATGGCGCCGCGCCTCGGCCTGGACGTGACCCTGGCCCACCCGCCCGAATTCAGTCTCATGCCGGATATCGTCGTGCAGGCAAAGGAGAACGCCCGCCGGGCCGGGACCAAGTTCGAGATCATCCACGACATGGACGAGGCCTTCCGTGGGGCCCAGGTCGTCTACCCCAAGAGCTGGGGCCCGCTGGCCGTTACGACCAACAAGGAAGAGGGCCTGGCCCTCATCCGGAAGTATCCCGGCTGGTGCGCCGACGCCCGGCGGATGAGCCTGGCCGCGCCGGAGGCCGTCTACATGCACCCGCTCCCGGCCGACCGCGGCGTGGAGGTCACCGACGAGGTCATCGACGGCCCGCGGTCCATCGTCTACGACCAGGCTGAGAACCGGCTGCACGTCCAGAAGGCGGTCATGGCCCTGACCATGGGGGGACGACCCTAGGCCAGGCGGAAGCGAACGGAGGGAAGGCGCTTGAGGGGGGCCGGCCTGCGCGCGTGTGATGTGGTCATAGCCAACGGCACGGTGGTCACCGCCGCCGGGCGATACCGGATCGA
>CALMHV010000099.1 GCA_937863905.1 uncultured Bacillota bacterium | reverse complement strand
GGCCACGACCAGGGACGCGATGGACAGAAAGACGAGGATGGCCATGGGCATGGCCATGGACCCGGTCACCGGGTCCTTGAACGCGTCCAGGCCCAGGATGAAGAGAATCCCGGAAATCTGGCCCACCATCATCAGGAGGCCGTTGGAGGTCGCCTCCGGTGCCGGGCGGGTCATTTCCGCGCCGTACTGGAACCCGAGCGGTCCGAGCCCGAGCAGGAAGAAGCCGTAGACGCCCGCGGCGACCAGGCACAGGGCATAGTTGCCGAGGAAAGTGAGGCCGATGAGCCCGGGCAAGGACAGAATCATCGCTCCCACGATGAAGGGCGTCCGCTTCATCTTCCGGTCGGAGAGCAGGGGAATGACGACCGCCCCGACTATCCCGCAGATGACCATGACGCCGCCGATCAGTCCGGCTTGGGTGATGTCGAAACCCCTGGGCCGCAGGATGTTCTCGATCCAGGTCGCAATGGCGTTGAAGGACCCGAGGCCGACGAAGAAGATGACCATCAGCCGCTGGAACTGCCGGCTGACCAGCATCTGCTTCAACCCGTCCAGGGCCAGGGACCGCTCCTGCTGCGCAGGCAGGCACGGAGGCGTGGCCGGCTTCTCCTTGGCGAAGATGACAAAGAGAGCCCCGCAGGCCAGGCCCATCACCCCGTAGACGACCAGAGCCTCCTGGATTCCGTAGCGAAGGGCGAGGTAGGGCGTGACAACCAGGCCGACGATCTGCCCGAAGAACATGCCCAGGGTTCCGATGCCGGAAGCGGTGGCTCTCTCGTTGACGGGGAACCACTTGCTGGCGACCGTGGTCACGGCGTTGGCGATGAAGGGCTGTCCGATGGAGATGCCAATCTGGGAGGCCAAGACCAGGCCATAGCTGTCCCCGAACAGCCCCCGCGTCAGGCCGAACAAGCCGGTGAGGAGGGCGCCGATGCCGACTCCGACCTTCAGGCCGTAGGTGTCGATGACCCAAGAGGCGGGAATCGAGAAGACGATGAAGGTGATCATGAAGATCATGGAGAGAAAGCCCACGCTCAGGTCGCTGACGCCGAAGAACTGCGCCGCCAGCCCCGTGATGGGGGCGAAGGTGATCCACATGGCGTTGTTGGCGGTGAGAACGAGGAGAAAGACGGCGAGCACGATCCACCGGTAGGGATAGACCCGAAACTGCGTAGCGGTCGCGTCCAAGTTGTTCCCCCTCCTGCACGGATCCGATTGGCCCTGTCCAGAATCTTCGGGCTTCTTAGCCGCGGGACGGGAATCACCTGCGTCCGCCCTGGTTCGACACCGCGACGCCCCCCCGGGGGGAGGGGGCTTGACGGATGCTCCTGGCCCGCAGCATAGTTGACCCGTAATCTGCAAACTTAGAGGGGTTTCGGTGTCGTCCGCACCGGATTGACAACTTTTGCGTGGGAGGTGCTCGCGCATGCCGATCGTGGAGACCGAGAAACTGACGAAGACCTACGGCCAGGGGGAAACGACCGTCAGGGCCCTGGACGGCGTCAACCTGACCGTGGAGCCGGGGGATTTCGTGGCCGTGATGGGGCCGAGCGGCTGCGGTAAGTCGACTCTCCTCCATCTCATCGGAGGTCTCGACAGCCCGAGTTCCGGCCGGGTCCTCCTTGACGGGCGGGACCTGGCCAGCCTTGGCGACGACCAGGTCACCGAGTTTCGGCGGCGCCGGATCGGGTTCGTCTTCCAGTTCTACAACCTGCTCCCCATCCTGGGCGCCGGGGAGAATGCGGCCCTGCCCCTCCTCCTGGACGGCGTGAAGCCGGCTCTGGCCATGGACCGGGCCCTGGAGTGGCTTCGCCGCGTCGGATTGCCGGGCCGGGCCGGGGCCCGACCCCACGAACTCTCAGGTGGACAACAGCAGCGCGTGGCTATTGCCCGCGCCCTCGTGGCCGAGCCGGCCCTCATCCTGGCCGACGAGCCCACGGGGAACCTCGATTCGAAGGCCTCGGACGAGACGGCCGAACTCCTGCGTCAGGCCTCCGTCGAGTGGAAGAGGACCGTCATCATGGTGACGCACGACCCGCGCATCGCCGCCTACGCTGACCGCATCGTGTTCCTGAAGGACGGAGCCATTGTGGACGAGACGCGCCTGGCCGACCACGAGACGGGGGCCATGGAGCGCGCCGAGAAGCGGGTGCGGGAGAAGATGGAGGGACTCCAGTGAGCCTCCAAACCAGGCTGGCCCTCCGCTATCTCGCGGGGCGGAGACAACGGACCGTCCTGACGACCCTGGCCATCGTGCTCGGAGTGATGATCATCTTCGGCTTCGGGGGTCTCCTCCCGGTCTTTGAGAACTCCTTCCGTCTCAACCTGATGGCCTCGGCCGGCCAGGTGGACCTGACCGTGACGAGCCTGGCCCGGGGGGTGTTCGACGCGGCGGCGGCGGAGGTGGTCGGAGGCGTCCCCGGCGTCCTAGGCGCCAGCGGTTCGCTCGTCCGGAGCATCGTCCTGCCCGCCGGGGAGGCCCCCAAGACTACGGACGGGAAGGCGATAGTCAACCTCCTCATCAACGGGGTCGATACGGCGGCCCCCGCGGTACGCCCGCTCTCCATCTCCCGGGGACGGGCTCTGGGGCCGGACGACGGGAATGTCATCCTGGTCTCCGCCTCTTTGGCCGAGCGGACGGGTCTAGAACCGGGGACCACGCTCCGCCTGCCGTCGGCGTCCGGGGTCACGGTCTTCGAGGTCGTCGGCGTCGTGACGGGGCCACCCCTGCCCGGGGTGGAGCCGGTCTATATGACCCTCGCCGCTGCCCAGAACCTGTTCAACCTGGCCGGCCAGATTAATACGGTCGAGGCCGTCGCGGTCTCCGACGCTGATGTCGAGGCGGTGCGGGCGGCCGCGTTGGCGGCGCTGGGGCCGGAGTACAAGCTGGGGGGCATCGAGGCCGGGGCGGAGTTCGCCAACGCCCTGAACATGGGCCGGGTCGGTCTGAACTTCATGGGCATCCTGGCCCTGGCCATGGGTGGCTTCGTCATCCACAACACCTTTCGCACGGCCGTCCTTGAGCGCCGGCGCGACATCGGCATGCTCCGCTCGCTCGGGGCCACGCGTCGCACCGTGCTCGGGCTGGTCCTCACGGAAAGCCTGGCCCAGGGCATCGTCGGGACGGCCCTGGGGCTACTCCTCGGCTATCTGCTCGTTCTCGGGCTCCTGGCCGCCCTGGGGCCCTTCGCGGAGCAGATGTGGCGGTTCCCGCTGGGCGGCCCGTCCTTCTCGCTGGGAACCTACGTTCTCAGCATCACGCTCGGTCTGGGAGTGACCCTGATTGGCGGTCTTGACCCGGCCCTGTCGGCGACCCGGGTCTCGCCGCTGGAGGCTTTGCGGCCCTCGATGGGGGAACTCGGCCGCGGCATCTCCCGCCGGAGGTTGCTGGGGGGAGCCGCTCTGGGCCTTCTGGCCTTGGCCGGGCTCGTCTCTGGGAACGCGAGTCTCTCCTCGCTTGGTGTTGTTCTCTTCCTCGTCGCGGTGGCGGTGGTGGGGCCGGCTCTGGTCCAGCCGATATCGAAGGTCTTCGGCGGCGTTCTAGCGGCCGTCTTCGCCCGCGAGGGAAGGATCGCCCAGGGCAACCTTGTCCGGCACCCGGGCCGCGCGGCCGTGACGGTTTCGTCCATCATGATCAGTCTGACCGTAATCGTCGCTCTGGCCGGCCTGGCGACGTCTCTCTCGACCCTCGCCGTGAATTACGTCGATGCGACCCTGGGAGAGGCCGACTATCTCCTCATGCCGGAGTCGATCGTTCTCGGCGGGGGCAACGTGGGGGCGGGCCCCGGTCTGGTCGAGGCGGTGCGGGGCGTGGCCGGCGTGACCGAGACCACGACCTTGCGGGTGGCCACGACGCAGGCCGGTTCGGCCGGGCCGGGGGGTGGCGCGGGCCTGCAGGTCATCGGCATCGACCCGGAACTCTACCCGCGGCTTTCCGGGCTTGTCTTCACGCGCGGGGATGCCGCCGAAGCCTACGCCGCGCTCGGCGCCGGCAGGGCCGTCATTCTCAACGGCATGTTCGCCACGCAGAGCGGGCTCAAGGTCGGCCAGGACCTGACCCTGCTGACCCCGAACGATTCCAGGGTCTATAGAGTGGTGGGCGTGGCCAGCGACTACCTCAACGCGAAACTGGCGACGGGCTACATCTCCACGGCCAATCTTGCGCTGGATTTCCGGCAGACCAGCGATGTCGTGGTGATGATCAAGCAAGCGGAGGGGGCTGACCCGACGGCCGTGAAGGCCGCTTTGGAAGACGCGGTCCGCGGCTACCCGGCCTTCACTCTCTTCGCCGTGGCCGACTGGCGGGAGAGCATCCTCGGCTACAACGAAGGGGCGATGAGTCCGTTCTTCGTTCTCATGCTCGTCCTGGCCGTGCCGTCGCTTCTGGCTTTGATGAACACGCTAGGCATCAACGTCCTGGAGCGGACCCGCGAGTTGGGGATGCTGCGGGCCGTGGGGGCCACGCGGCGGCAGGTGCGGCGGGTGATCGTTGCCGAGAGCCTTCTTCTGAGCGCCGCCGGCGCGGCCTTCGGTCTTCTTGGCGGTGTCTGGCTCGGCTACGCCATCGTGTCCGCGCTGAGTGCGTCGGTGTTGTTGCCCCTGCCCTACTTCTTCCCGTACACGGGCATTGTTGTGGCCATCGCCGCCGCCCTGTTCATCGGGGTCGTCGCGGCCCTCATCCCGGCCCGGCAGGCGGCCCGGCTCAACGTGGTCACGGCCCTGCACTACGAATAGGGCGTGGCCGAAGGCGGGACACTGCGCTGCCTGTCGCGCAGCCGCTTTTCGCTCACTCCCTGCCACGCCAAGAGGGCCACGACTACCGCCACCCACAGGCCCCAGGCGAGCCACGGGCTAAGCCAGGGGGCCCGCGCCTGGAGAGGCGGCAGGACCACGACCAGGCTGAGCGGGATCAGGAGCGTGATCCACAGGGCCAGGAAGTTGCCCACGCGGCGCCTGAGGGCTAGGATTCGAGCGAAATCCTCGCCGAGCACTTCCATCCCCGGGGCCAGAACTCTGAGTTCCTCGCGAAAGGCGTCGTTACTCAGCACCCAGGGCGGGAGGTCCAAGACGGCCTGACTCGGCCGGCCGCGCGCTTCCCGCTCGTAGACAAGCCGCGTCCCGTTCTCCAGGCGCTTGATGTCCCCGTACGGCACGAAGCGACCTAGCAGGAAACCCGGCCGGAGCCAGAGCCCATCCGGCCGGAGGACGATGGCGCCGACCGCGAGGCGCCAGACCAAGAGCATTATCAGGCCGGTCCCGGCCAGCAGAACCC
>CALMHV010000098.1 GCA_937863905.1 uncultured Bacillota bacterium | reverse complement strand
CGCTGGCCGCGCCGGCCGACGCTGGCTCCCGGGCCTGGGACGAGTCCTGGGACTGGGAGACTCTCGTCCGTCCGGGGCGCCGTCTGCCGCCAGGCGCCGAACTCGCGTTCCCGGGTGAGGGCGAGCCGCGCCTCCTGGGACGCATCACCGGCCGGACGCCTTCCGGCGGGCGGACCGTCTCCTTCCAGCCCGCTCGCTCCAGCGAGACGTTCGGCCAAGCCGTGGAGGCTCTCGGCCAGGTGCCCCTGCCCCCTTACATCACTCGACCCCTGGCCGACGCGGAACGCTACCAGACCATCTTCGCCGCGGTCAAAGGGTCGGTGGCCGCGCCGACGGCCGGGCTGCACTTCACGCCGGAGGTCTTCTCGGCGCTCCAGGCCAAGGGAGTGCCCTGGGCGATGGTGACCCTGCACATCGGGCTCGACACGTTCCGGCCGGTGCGCGAGGAGGCCGTGGAGAGCCACCGGATGCACAGCGAGTGGTACGAGGTCCCCCCCCAGACCGCGGAAGCCGTGGCCCAGTGCCGCGGACGGGGCGGGCGGGTCGTCGCCTGCGGCACGACGGTCGTCCGGACCCTGGAGGCCGCCGCCGATCCCGCGCGGTCCGGCTTGGTCCGGGCCGGGTCCGGCGAGACCAATCTTTTCATCCATCCCGGGTACAGGTTTCGGGTCGTCGACCTCGTGGTCACGAACTTTCACCTCCCGCGCTCGACCCTCCTCATGCTCGTTTCGGCTTTCGGCGGCCGGGAGAGGATCCTTGAGGCCTATCGTGAGGCGGCCCGCCTCCGGTACCGGTTCTACAGCTTCGGTGACGCCATGCTCATCTTCCCGGCATCGTCCGCGAAGGAGGGACTCTCGTGACGGGGTTCAGGCTCGAAGGCGGGGGAGGGGGCGCCTCCGGCGCCCGGGCGGGGGTTCTCGAGACGGCCCACGGGCCGGTCAAGACGCCGGTCTTCATGCCGGTCGGCACCCAGGGTTCGGTCAAGGGCGTCTCCCCCAGGGAATTGCGCGAGGTCGGCGCCCAGATCATCCTGGGGAACACCTATCATCTTCACCTGCGGCCGGGCGAGGAGACGATCGGGCTGGCCGGGGGGCTCCACTCCTTCATGGGGTGGGACGGGCCCATCCTCACCGACAGTGGGGGCTACCAGGTCTTTAGCCTGGCCAAGCTCAGGAAGGTTTCCGACGAGGGCGTCCACTTCCGTTCGCACATCGACGGGTCGGAACGCTTCCTGTCCCCGGAGAAGGCCATCGACATCCAGCTCGTCCTGGGGTCCGACATCCTGATGGTCCTGGACGAGTGCCCACCCTCGGAGGCGGACCGCGCGGCCATCGAGAGGGCGGTGGAGCGGACGCGGGCCTGGGCGGCCCGCTGCCGCGAACGGGCGGGCCGGCTGGCCCCCGGCTACGGGCTCTTCGGCATCGTCCAGGGCGGGGTCCACGCCGACCTCAGGCGGCAGAGCGCGCAGGCTCTGGTGGAGATAGGCTTCGAGGGGTACGCCATCGGCGGTCTGGGCCTGGGCGAGCCCAGGGAACGGATGCTCGAGGCGGTCGAGGCCACCACATCGGTCCTGCCGCCGGACAGACCCCGCTACTTCATGGGCCTGGGGACGCCGGCGGAGATAGTGGAGGTCATCGCCCGGGGTGTGGACATGTTCGACTGCGTTCTCCCGACCCGGCTCGGCCGCCACGGGACGGCCCTCACCGGCCAGGGCGCCGTGGTCGTCCGCAACGCCAGGTACGCCCGCGACTTCGGGCCGCTCGAGGCAGGCTGCGCCTGCTACGCCTGCCGGAACTTCACCCGGGCCTACATCCGCCACCTCATCGTGGCCGGCGAGATCCTCGGCCTGCTCCTGTGCACCCACCACAACCTTCACTTCCTGCTCCGCCTGACGGCGGAGGCCCGGGAGGCCATCCTGGAGGATCGGTTCCCGGCGTGGTCGAGGTCCCTCGCTCGGTGAGGCATGGTTTTGCGGACATGCTATGGCGGAAGGCCTGTTCCCCATGGTAGGATGGGCAGAGCGACCCGGAGCGGCTCCGGCATGGGTCGCCCGCAGCCGGCTAGGCGGACAGACGCGTCGGCGGCTGCACGAGAGGGAGGACAAGTCGTTTGCCTGACATCAATCAGCTCTTCGGTCTACTGTTCCCGTTCGTCATCGTCTTCGCGGTCTTCTACTTCCTGATCTGGCGCCCGCAGTCCCTAGAGCAGAAGAAGCGCAAGGCCATGCTCGAATCCCTGAAGAAGGGTGCGGCGATCGTCACGACCGGTGGTATCCACGGCACTATCATCGTCGTGAAGAAGGACTCGGTCATCGTCAAGATAGCCGACAAGGTCGAAGTGGAGATTGACCGCACCGGCGTCGGCTTCGTCCGCGACTAGGGCCAACACCCCATAGTAGTAGACGGCGGCTCCGCCGGCGATTAGGCCGGAGTGCTTGAGTCGGAGCCGACTGTTTTTGTACCCGGAGGAGAAACGGCGACATGAGCGCGGCGCCCGTGGCGGGCCCCGGAGAGCATGCCGGCGCTGGGACGACCCCGCCCGTCAGCATCAAGCCGGAATGGTGTAAGGCCTGCGGTATCTGTGTCGAGTTCTGCCCGAAGAAGGTCTTCGACGCCGATGAGGAAGGCCGTCCGGTAGTCTCCCGCCCCGAGGCCTGCAGCCTCTGCCTCATCTGCGAGCAACTCTGCCCTGACTTCGCCGCGAGGGTCCGGAGGGACGAGCGTGCTTCGAGGAAATGACAGGCCGGTTCTCATGCAGGGCAACGAGGCCTGCGCCCAGGGCGCCCTCCAAGCCGGAGTCCGGTTTTTCGCCGGCTACCCCATCACCCCCTCATCCGAGATAGCCGAGATCCTGGCTGAAGACTTGCCCGCGCTAGGGGGCAGGTTCATCCAGATGGAGGACGAGATTGCCAGTATGGCCGCGGTCATCGGCGCCGCGCTCACCGGGGTCAAGGCCATGACCGCCACCAGCGGCCCTGGCTTTTCCCTCAAACAAGAGAACATCGGGTACGCGGCCATGGCCGAGGTGCCCTGTTTCATTGTCCAGGTCCAGCGCACGGGGCCCTCGACCGGTCTGCCGACGTCCCCCGCTCAGGGGGACGTCATGCAGGCCCGCTGGGGAACCCACGGCGACCACCCGGTCGTCGTGATGTCCCCGTCGTCGGTGAGGGAAACCTACGACTTGTCCATCGAGTGCATCAACTGGTCGGAGAGACTGCGCGTCCCGACCATCCTGCTCCTGGACGAGGTCGTGGCGCACATGCGGGAGAACGTCACCCTGCCCGCGCCCGCCTCGCTCGACCTGTGGTCCAGGCCCAAACCGGCGCTGCCGCCGGGCGACCCGGGTTTCCTGCCGTACCGGCCCGGGCCGGATGATGTCCCGCCGATGGCCAACCTCGGCGACGGGTACCGGTACCACGTCACCGGGCTGCACCACGACGAGCGGGGCTACCCCCTGCACGAGGGGGCCGAGGCGGGCGCGCTCGTCCGGCGCCTCTGCCGCAAGGTGGACCGGGTGGCTTCCGAACTCTGCCGGGTCGAGTGGGTCGGCGAACGGGAACGCGGGCCGCGGCCGCCCAGCGGCTTTCCGGCCCGGCGTCCGGCTACGGTCGTCGTCTCCTTCGGGGCCAGCGCGCGTAGCGCGGAGGCTGCCTGCCGGATGGCTCGGGCGGCGGGGCGCGAGACAGCGCTCCTCAGGCTCATCACCATCTGGCCCTTCCCCGACGCCGCCATTGCCGAGGCGGCCGCCCTCGCCGGCGAAGACGGAGAACTCTTGGTGGTGGAGATGAACCTCGGCCAGGTCGTGCGCGAGGTGGCCCGGGCGGCCGCCGGTCGGGCGCCTGTCCGGCACTACGGAAACATCGACGGCGAACTTATCACGCCCATGGAGATCGCGGCGGAGATCGGGGAGCGGGGAGGGCCGGCCCGTGGCTAACACGGCCGACCTCGCCCTGTCCCTCCTCCGGGACGACCGTCTTCCCCACATCTGGTGCGCGGGGTGCGGCCACGGTATCGTCCTGGGCGCCATCGTCAGGGCTCTGGCGGAGAGGATAGCCGCCGGGAGCATCGACCCCGCCAAGGTGGTCGTCGTCTCCGGTATCGGCTGCGCCTCCAGGGCCACCGGGTACCTCAACTTCGACGGAGTCCACTCGACCCACGGGCGGGCCATTGCTTTTGCCACGGGCATCAAGCTCGCCCGCCCGGAACTGGAGGTTGTCGTCATCACGGGCGACGGCGACCTCGCCGCCATCGGCGGCAACCATTTCATCCACGCCGCCCGGCGCAATATCGGGCTCACCGTGGTCTGCTTCAACAACGCCATCTACGGCATGACCAGCGGCCAGTATTCCCCGATGACCCCGCGGGAGGCCATAGCCACGACCGCGCCCTACGGCCACATCGAGCGTCCCTTCGACCTTTGCGAACTGGCGCTGGCTTGCGGGGCCACCTACGTGGCCCGCGGCGCGGCCTACTTCGCGGCCAGGCTCACCGAATACGTGGGCGGCGCCCTGGACCACGACGGCTTCTCCTTCGTCGAGGCGGTGAGCCAGTGCCCGACGTACTTCGGACGCCGGAACCGTATGTCCACTGGTGTGGACATGCTGCGCTGGCAGAAGGACCATGCGGTGACCCTGGCCCGAGCCGCTTCGGCCGAGCCGGAGGGGCTCGCCGGCAAGTTCAAGGTCGGGGTCTTCCGTGACCGCGAGGAGCCCGAATACACCAAAGAGTACGACCGGATCATCCAAGCCGCGACCTCGCGGACGGTGGGGGACGGCAAATGAGCGGGTCTTGGGAAGTGCGGCTTTCCGGCCGGGGGGGCCAGGGCATCATCTTCATCGGCATCGTCCTGGCTGAAGCGGCCGTCGCCGACGGCCTGAACGTCGTCCAGAGTCAGGTCTATGGCCCGGAGTCCCGAGGCGGGGCCAGCAAGGCCGAGGTCATCATCTCGGCCGAAAGCATCAGCTACCCCAAGGTTTCCCGGCCGGACGTCGTCCTGGTCATGAGCCAGGAGGCGGCCGACAAGTACGCCCGGACCGTCAAGGAAGGCGGTCTTCTGGTCGCGGACTCGACCCACGTCCGCCAGTTGCCCGCCGTGAAAGCCAAGGTGATCGAGAGGCCAATCAGTGGGACGGCGCGTGACCAGCTCGGTCGAGAGCAGGTGGCTTCGGCCGTGGCCGCGGGACTGCTGGCCGGGCTGACCGGCCTGGTGAAGACCCAGGCTCTGCGTGACGCGATTGCCGCGCGGGCGCCGAAGGGTACCGTGGACCTCAACCTCCGGGCTCTGGAGGCCGGGTTGAGGCTAGCCAGCGAGGGATATGGAGGAGAAGTGATTTGCCGGAAGAGACTCTGAACCCCTTCCTGATCGCCCAGAAGCAAGTCAAGGGGGCGGTCGATGAACTAGGTCTCCCTGAGTCGGTCTACGAGATTCTCAAGCAGCCTCTCCGCGTTCTTGAAGTGGCCATCCCCGTCGTCATGGATAGCGGCAAGGTGAAGGTGTTCGTCGGCTACCGCTCCCAACACAACGACGCCATCGGGCCGGCCAAGGGCGGCCTTCGGTTCGCCCCGGGCGTGAACGTCGATGAAGTCCGGGCCCTGTCCATGTGGATGACCTTCAAATGCGCGACCCTGGGCCTCCCCTTTGGCGGCGGCAAGGGCGGCGTCATCTGCGATCCCAAGAGGCTGTCGAGCCGCGAGCTCGAGGCCCTTTCCCGCGGGTACATCCAGGCCGTCTCCCAGATCGTCGGCCCGGAAAAGGACATTCCCGCCCCCGACGTCTACACCAACCCGCAAATCATGGCCTGGATGGTCGACGAGTTCAGCCGCATCCGGGAACGAAACTCCTTCGGTCTGATGACCGGTAAACCCCTCATTATCGGTGGTTCGGCCGGCCGCGGCACGGCCACTGGCCGGGGCTGCGTCATCGTGGCCACCGAGGCGGCCAGGAAGCTGGGCATCGACATCAAGAAGGCCACGGTCGTCGTGCAGGGCTTCGGCAACGCCGGCAGCGTGGCCGCCCAGCTCATCAGTGAGATGGGGGCCACGGTTGTCGCCTGCAACGACTCCACGGCCGGCGTCTACAACCCCAAGGGCCTAGACGTGAAGGCCGTCATCGCCCACAAGGGCAAGACCGGTTCGGTCAAGGGCTTCCCCGGCACCACCCCGGTGACCAACGAGGAACTCATGCAGCTTGAGTGCGACATCCTCATCCCGGCCGCCCTGGAGAACCAGATCACCGAGAAGGTCGCCTCCGGGGTCAAGGCCAAGATCATCAGTGAGGCCGCCAACGGCCCGACCACGCCGGAAGCGGACGCCATTCTCGACAAGAAGGGCGTCCTGGTCCTGCCGGACGTCCTGGCCAGCGCTGGCGGCGTGACGGTCTCATACTTCGAGTGGGTCCAGAACCTGATGAACTACTACTGGTCGGAGAAGGAAGTCAACGAGAAGCTCGGCGACATGATGACCCGGGCCTTCGAGGCTGTCTACAAGATGCACCTGGACAAGAAGGTCTCGATGCGCCGGGCCGCTTTCATGGTCGCCGTGGCCCGCGTGGCCGAAGCCATGAAGGTCCGGGGCTGGTTGGACTAGCCGCGGTTGGGCTCCGCCGAGGCCGCCTCCTGCGGGTCGCGGTCGGGGCTCCGGCTCGGCCTTAACGAACAGAGGCCCGTGGTCTGACGACCCCGGGCCTCTTGGTTCGTAGGCGGCCTGCGCCGGACCCCGCCCGCTCCCCGAAGGAAGCGGCGGCCTGCGCCGGACCCCGACCGCTCCCCGAAGAGGCAGCCCAAGGGGCGCGCTTGTCTGAAGGCGGCCACGACATCCGGATGGTGCAGGAACTCATCCCGGCACGCTGAGGCCCGACAGGAGGACTCTTACGCGGACCCGCATAAGGCCCCATGATAAATCAACGGGCCGCCCGAAGTCGCCGACTACACGGGGACCGTTACGGGTTTCTCAAGTGAGCCAACAGCAGGTTATGAGGACAGGAGAGCGAAACTTGGCACTTATGCAGGTCCGTAGAATCACTGTTGGGCGGACGGGATTCCGCTGCTACCTGACCACACGAGTGGTAGTAAGGTGGCACTTCTTGAGGGGGGCATCGTGAAACGTGAATGAAGAGCTGTTCGATGCAGTAGAAGCGGGGGATATCGAAGAAGCCCGCAGACTCCTCGACGGTGGGGCGGACATGCGCGCGCACGGCAAGAGGGAGACGAAGCACGGTCCCGCCACAGCCAAGCCGTTCGTTACCCCTCTACACCAGGCGGCAGAGCGCGGCAACACTGAGATGGTGAGACTCATCCTCGGCTATGGGGTCGATGTGGACGAGCATGATGGCTACGGCAATACCCCGCTCTTCTATGCGGTATGGGACAACGACACCGAGATGGTCCGTCTCCTCCTCGACAGTAGGGCTGACGCGAATGCGAAGAACAGCGCCGGCACTACCCTACTGTCAAGCGCTGCAGGAAACGGCAACACCGAGATGGTGGTGCTCCTCAGACAGCACGGTTGTGTCTAGTGGCCGCAAGGAACAGGCGGCGAGCCGGTTGTTGTTACTGGTGGGACCACTGAGGGCACGGTGTACGGCCTCGAGCTCGCGAGCAAGGGGTAGCGCGATGGATGGCTGCCCAGCTCTCTGGTGCACATGCCCGCCGCCCAACAAGCGCTTCAACCTGACGCGCCCAAGCTGGGCGCATAATGGAAACCGCTAGGCGCGCAGGTTAAGC